>JAHCRD010000010.1:0-933 GCA_020148085.1 Patescibacteria group bacterium
TGGGTTTTGATCTCGCTTTGAAAACTCTCGCATTCTTCTCCGTCTTCTTTTATTGCTGCCTTACAAGCTTCAAATTTCGAAAATGGAGAAGTTCCAGCTTGCTTTTCTCCTTCTTGACAAAGAGTTTCATCTTTTTTGAGAATTGCCTGGCACAAGAGTTTCCTTTCCCCTGCTTTTTCACAGTAATCTAAGTTGTTCTCCTTCAAGGCTTTAATGCTGTAATAAGCTTCTTCACATAATCTTTTCTCTTCCTCATTAGTTATAAAGTTACAAAAATAAATGTCGTGCAAAGTTAAACAATCAAGAGATTTTCCAGCATAGATTATATATTCTATAGTTGTATCCATACCCGTTATATCTACTGATGGATTTTCTGGATTTATATCTATCATGGTTATGTTTTCAAAATTCCGACAGCGCTGAAAGTCTTCTTTTACAAGGGCTAATTGTCTTTCCTTTTCTTTCCGTTGTTCTAACCAGGGATATAAAAATAAAGCACTGATAACTATTGCTATAATCAGGATAGCTATTAGAATAAGTTTTAATTTCGCATTTTGCATTTATTTTGTATTTTGAATTTTGAATTTTCATTAGCACCATCCTCCTGAACCGTGGGAACCATGGGAGGAGTGGGAAGCGTGATTGGAGTGAGAACTATGGGAAGAGTGGGAGCAGTGAGCGTTGTGGGAGCTATGGCCAGAAGCGTGGGAGCCATGAGAAGAGTGGGAAGAATGAGAACCATGGGAGCCGTGGGAATGATGAGAGCTGTGGCCAGAAGCATGGGAGCCGTGGGAGGAGTGGGAGGAGTGGGAAGAGTGGGAACCATGAGAGGAATGCGATGAGTGAGAAGAATGGGAAGAGTGGGAGGAGTGAGAGCCATGAGAAGTGTGCTCGCAGTGGGGCCATTGAGCTTGGGCTTCTCTGGCTACCATT
>JAHCRD010000010.1:943-11662 GCA_020148085.1 Patescibacteria group bacterium
AATGGGAACCGTGGGAGCCGTGGGAGGAATGGGAGGAATGGGAGCTGTGGGAGGAGTGGGAGGTATGGGAGGAGTGAGAGCTGTGAGAGGAATGCTGGCATTCCCAATCAGCTTGAGCCTCTCGAGCTACCATTGAACCAGCTACTGCTGCTCCTAAGATAAGGAGCATTGTTCCAGCTTTAACAATGTCTTTTTTGTTAACATTACCTTCTTCCGAAGTTAGGAAGGCTTTGATGTCTTTTTTTATTGGGGGGAAGTTCATGGGTTTTATTCTGTAATCATCTTAGTAATTTTAGTGGCGGCAAACTCTTCAAAATCGTTTATCTTATCAAAGGTTGACTCGACAGTCACCACTACAATACTATTGTCTACTCTTATTTCTGAGAATTCAAAAGGGGATTCTTCTTCGGTGGCTGTATTATAAACTGCCCATTCAGTATCTTCGGTAAATTTAATAATCTTTTCCATTACATTTTTTTCAGCGGTTTTAATCAAAGAAGTTCTCACCTCCAGCTTCAAATTCCTTTCCTCAAGGTCAATTTCTTTAACTACTCCTTCTAAAAGATTGTCAGGATAATATTCTTGAGAGGGAGTAGGTTGTTGTTGGGAAACTTCTGACTTCTCTTCTTCACCAAGAGGAGCATACTTACCAAGTAAAACCAGAAAAGCTAGGGCAGCAGCAACCACAATAACTACAATAATTATTATTTTTATTTCTTTTTTCATATTTTTTTAGAAAATGAGTTATTAATTTATATTACCAAATTTCAAGATGTCAAGCAATATAAATTTTCTGACCTTTAAAATGAAAACATATTAATTGATATAGTTCTATCTATATTATAAACTAAAAAGGTAAATACAAAAAGATATGATTTCTTTTAATCAAGCTTTTGAAAAATTTTATTTTGATTTTTACCTCTCTACGGTTAAATCCGGCCAGAGAAAATTAGGAATGTTGGGATTTTTCAGCTCGACGAAAATAAGGGAATGTCAAAAGCAGACAGAAAAGCAGAGATTAGTCACTCGGATACATAAAAGCAACCCTGGTGATCCTGCTGGTGAGTGGCTGCTTTATTTTTCAAAGTCAAAAAAGATAGTAGAAAAAGCAATTGAATTTTCTCATTCAGAAAGTTCTGATTCCACCAAGAACAATAGAAGACTTGGAAAACTATATGGGTATCCTAAGTGCTGTATAGATTTTTTTATTAATCTGGATAATAATCTTAAATCCAAGGAAAAAAGAGAGTTTAATTATCTGGAAAAGGCAGCTGCTAATTCCTCCCTCAACAAATTTCCATTTCTAACAAATAGATTTACTCTCAACCCATTTGTTTTTCATGTGCCCTGCTCATTTAATTGCGAAACAACCATCAGATTGGCTGAAAATTATATTAATCTGGCTCAAAACATTAACTCCTCAATAACCCACCAAATTCTTGAAAATTTAAAGGCAGTGGTTCTTCTCACGGGTAATTCTGCTCTTAGTATTCCAGGCTATAAATTGAAAAGAGGGGCAGCGGTTTTCAAAAAAGAGGGTTTAAAAAAAGCTTTTCTTTCTGAAGAAAAAATTCGTCAATATGTCCTAGGGCTTATATTGGATAAGAGAAGTTTTAATTTTTATTTCTCAATCAGAGAGATGAATCGGATGAAGGAAGGAAAGTGGAAAAAGATTCTTTCTCAATTTGAAGTTGGGGAAAAATATGAAATACCCCTAACTAGTTGCAAAGATTTTAAAGTTCTCCTATTTAGCTAAAAACAAACCTCTTCTTTAATCTTCTTGATGTAACGAGTATATAATTTGTTTTCTAACGCTTGATTTTTAATTTCTTTAGCTGCTTTCAAGCAAATTGTCCGGTAAAGTTCATAAATTCTTTCTGCTCCCTTATCAGTATTTTCACTGGGAAAATAACTAAACTGACATTTTTTACAGCGAACATCCTTGGGACTATATTGACATTCTTTAAATTTCTGAGATAAACCTTGGTTTACATTGCCGATGAGATGTTTCTCTCGGTTAGGAGCATTTAATAAAAAAGGAGAAAATGCCATTTCCCCCAGAGGATAAATTTCTAATTTATACCAAAACGGACATTCCAATCCCAAGGATTGACTAATCTTTTGATATTTTATTTCCCAATTAATCGGGTTTAAAAAGATAAAATCCTCTTTGGGAATATTATCAATGACAAACTTAATAATTTTATTTAAACCTAAGTGGAATTTTTCTTGGGCTTCTTTGGTCCAATCTTGATAATGGTGAATTATTTCAAAGTTTATGTAGTTAAATCCAAGCTTCATCAGATGGTCAAAATTTTCTTCCATCCTTTCAATGGTAGAAGGGAACAAACAAAAAGAAACCCCCAAATGCTCAGGGGGAATTTTTTTAAAAACCATTGGCAACTTCTCTAAAATTTTCTCATAGCTACCACTTTGTTTTTTGAAGCTTCTAAATTCATCATGGTCACTTTTTTCTCCAACCAAACTGATGATTAATCTGATATCGTATTTTTCAAAAAAATCTAAGTGTTTTTTTTCAAGCAAAGTACCGTTAGTGCAGACTGAAATAATTAGATTCTTTCTCAAATCTTCAGCTCGAGTTATAGCATAGGGGCAAATTTTTTCTATCAGCTTAAAATTAAGCAAGGGCTCACCCCCATAGACTGACAAGAGTTTATCTTTCCTCTCAGACTCTAATAGTAAATCAATGGCGTTCTTGGCAGTAGCAAAATCCATATCTTGGTTAGTTTTTTTAACAAAACAATAATCACAATTGAGATTACACTTAGTAGTTATGGCTAGTTTTACTTTGTTTATTTGTTTGTTCATTTGGCTATTAGAATTAGAGTATCTACAGTAGCTGGTATCTTTTTATATCTAAGACCCAATAATTATCCTTTTTGACTTTCTCGGTTTCAAGAAACTCAATTCTTTTTTTAAACAAGGGGCCATCAATTACAAAAGTGTGAAATTCACCTAAATCACCGCAGAAATTTATAAAATCTCCTTTCTTCGTTCTCTCAACCAAGTATTCAAAAAAACTTTCGTCCACCAAACGCCCTAACCATTTTGCCTCTAAAATTCTAGCATCTATCTTTACTATCACTGCTTTAAAACCCAATTCAATAAATTCTTTTAAGGTTTCTTTTGGACTCTTACCGCAAAGAGGTTCAATTAATTTTAAACCGAGTTCAGAACAAATTCTTTGAGCCAAAATCCTTTGTCTATCATTTGGGTTAGTGTAGCCAAGGGCCAACCCTTTGATACCTTTTTGCAATAAGACCTTAACAATCTTTTTTAAATCTTCTGCGAATTTCACTGAATTAATTTCGGCTGGAATTATTTCTTTTTGGAAAAGCTCTAGATCTATTGCTTTTGCCTGAAGACGGATTAAATCTTTGGAAATATTATGAAAACTAATTTGGTGGTGATTCTGACTTGAGACCAGATTAAATAGGTAGCCAATTTTATAGCCCATCTTTATTGCTTTGTAACGAGCAAAGCAACTATCTTTGCCTCCACTCCAACAAGAAGCAATTTTAATTTTTGGACTAAACTTTTCCATTTTATTTATAATCTAAATTGTCCTACCTAAAATAAATTTCTAATTTTTTATCTTTTGGCACTAACCAAATTATTTTAAAATTATTGAGATAGGGCCTAATCTGCTTCAAAAAATCTCTATAAGATTTAAGGCAAGGAAGTTCCAAAATTTGTTGAGAATCTAAATTCTCACAGTAGAAGTAAATATCTTTTGTCAAAACCGAGGTATCTCCTCCAAATTTAGTCATAAGAAGCATTGTCTTTATTGATTTGAGTTTATCGACCTGGCTGAACATCATTTTTAATTGTTCTTCTAGGCTCTCGGGTAAGGAGTTAATTTCTTGATAAAATTTGAGATAGCACTTTCCAGTAGCTAAAAAATCTACACCAAGAAACTCAAGATTTTCTATTTTTGAGAGAATGATTTCTGGTTTTTTTATTTTCAGAAACTGAGCTATTTCAGATATCCATTCTATTTTGCTTGGTCTCATATAGAAACTAATTTTATTAAAATGGTTTTTGGAGCAAATAAAATCAGTATTAAAAGCCAGGCCATCGTTTTTTCCTCCCTGAGCTAGGGGAACTGAAAGAAGAAAATTTAGGGCTTCAAAGTTAAATTTAGCTTTAAAGTTTTTATTTAGCTCTTTAAGATAACTTATTAACATTTTCCAGTTTATAAAATCTCTGGCAGATTTCTCTCCTAGGAATGCTGGATAACGGAAAATATGAGTGGCTTTAATCAAATTTAATCTGTCTTTACTATTAAATGAGCTTTCCAAGTGATGATTCAACAAGATTCTAGATCTCTTCAGGTTATCTGCTAACTCAATCATCTCAAAAAATAGCTCCCCAGCTTTAGGCGAAGTTTGCTTGAAAAATTGCTTTGCCCAAATTTTATATTGCTGTTTAGTCATCTAAGTTATTTCGGTCTTATATAAAAGGTAAGGGTGTCGTCAGCTTCAAAGCTGACTAAGGCGATTCTGCCATTTATGGAATTGATTATTTTGAGTAGCTTCTGGAAGGAAAATTTAGAATTAGCTAAGTTTAGGATTGTTTTTAAGAAACCTTCTAAGTTTCCAGATTGGATATCTATTGGCTCAAGAAATTCGATAAATAACTTTTTATATTGGCACTTACCTTCTAAGTTATATTTTTCGCTGACGAAAGTAAAATATCTGTAATCGGTTAAAGATTCTCTAATTTTTTTAATCTTTGGAGAGAAGATCGGATTAGCCAATATTCCCTCTTTGGAAAAATTATGAAGCCAATAGATTTTGAAAAATAAATCTTTATTATCTATATCCAAGCCAAAATTCAGTATATCTGATTTTAATTTTGGAGTTCTTGCTCCAATTTTTCTTAAGATTTTTCCAATTATTTTTTCAGTATCATAGGGCCGAAATTCAACTCTGCCATCTTTTTTAACTCCTCCAAATATCAACCAAAAAGCAAAAAGAAAATTACCATCTTTAACATCTGCCCCAAAATACAAATCAACCGGAGTAGGAGCAACTTGTTTTAAGGCTCGGACTATTTTCTCTGACCTCTCTTTTCTTATCTTTTCTTTCATAATGTTTTGGAATAGGTTTAATCTTTGGAGAAATCCCTTAGTACTGGAAGAGGAGTAGGCACTGGCATCGAAGTTTAAAAATCGAAGTTCCTTTAAAATCCTTCCGTTTTTGATTTTAAATGAAACTTCAAATTTGGTCCGGTTTTCCGGATCGTTCTTAATAAGAGCATCTACCAGCCAAAGGCCGTTTTTTTTAGTCTCTTCGGAACATTCAATAGCGTTCATGAAGTCAGAAAAGAATTTCTTTTCGTTATTCATTTTTAATTCCATTAGAGTATTTTATTTTTTATCTTTGATGAGCCAGTTTTTCAAATTCCCAAAAAGCCTTCATCCTTTTCTCTTTTGAGAAGTCATCGGTTTCAAAGACCGGATAGAAACTATCTTTATCTTCATAATCTTTATAGGGGAAACCAGCATAATCTTCCCAGTTTTTAGTTAGAAATCTGCCATGTGATTTAGCCCATTTATCTAGTTTTGTAGTCGGAAAAGGTGTGATAAGGTTGTAGCCTATCCAATCCAAATTTAACTCTTTGGCAAATTTTATACTTTTTCGAGCCATTGAAAGATTCTCTCCCGGATTTCCAATCATAAAGTTGCCACCAACTTTAATCCCGGCTTCCTTTATTAACCTCACTCCTCTCCTTATTTGATTTAAGGTTAAGTTCTTATTGAGATTGTCTAAAATTTGCTGCTCACCACTTTCTATACCAAGCCATATCTGCTGACAGTTTGCCTCTCTAAGTTTTGTAACCAGTTCTTTATCAATAAGGTCTGCTCGCATTCCCCAAAAGCCAAAGACAAATTTTTTATTGAGTTTTCTTTTGATAATCTCATCACATATTTTTTTGGCTCTATTAAGATTTAAATTAAATACATCATCTAAAATAGCTATCTCTGCGCCGTGGACTGATTTTTTTCTAAGGTTAAAAAATCTTTTATAAAGATAGTCTATTTCATCAACAACATTTTCAGGACTTCTCGCTCTCCAGAACCCACCCCATATTTTGGAGCTTGCGCAGAAAATACATCTATAAGGACAACCGCGACTTGTTAATATAGAAAGGGGCAGGTCGTATCTTTCTAATTTTAAGAGATCTCTGGCAGGATAGGGAAAGGAGTCTAAATTTTTTATGAAGGGCCTGGGAGGATTTGTCTGTATTTTTTTATGAATTCTGAAAACAATTCCCAAAATGGAATCAAAATCTTTACCTCTGGCAATTTCAAGCATCGTCTCCTCTCCTTCTCCGCAAACAACCATATCCAGGGCTGGATTCTCTTTAAGAACCTTCTCCTTCATTAAAGTTGTATGAGCCCCACCCAAAATGGTTAAAGTCGAGGGCAGAACTTTTTTAACAAGAGCTATCCACCTTTTTACTCCTGGATAAAAGGGAGTCATTGCTGTAAATCCTACTATATCTGGCTTGAATTTTTTAAGAAATTCTTGAAAATCTTCTTCTGTTAAAGGTTCCACAGTCATGTCAAGGATTTTCACTTGAAAGCCCTTCTCTTTAAGAACCCCGGCAATATAAGCAAGCCCAAGAGGGACTACCTTTTGCTCAAGCATCTTTGGATAGTCAGGTTTATTAATTAACAATAATATTCTCTTTTTAGATTGATTTAATTTTCTCTTTTTCCGCATATCTTTAAGAAAACTGAGGTATAGATTTTGGAGATTTTGCAGAAGGTCTGGAAATGTTTTTGGAAATCTTTTTTGTTCTCTTTAGACCAGAGATACAAGCCAATTGGGCAGAAACAATAATTCTGCCAAGGACATTTAATACAACTGTTGGTTGTTAATTTAAGAATTTCTTTTTTTGCCTCCCTTAACATCTTTTCTCGCTTTGCCTCATCAATCCCTTTTTCTCCATCGCCCACTATATACTTTTTTCTCCTTTTATCAAAAAAAGAAAATATTTTATCGCAAAGATAGAAATTTCCCCCCGGACCCAAATTTAATTTCTGGCAACAGAAATTCTCAGTGGTTTTATTAAACATTTTATTTATAAAAGGAACTTGGAGACCCGAATGGCTTCTTATAGAAGAAGGGTTTAGTTTGATGTAAAATTGGGAAAATTCATCAAAACTCTTTTTAAGGAGGTTAAGGTCATTTTCTGTCCACAAGCTGAAGATTTCTGGATAAAAATCAATTTGATAAAATCCATTTCTAAGGAAGAACTCAACATTTTCAGTAATATAGCTTACTGTTCTTGGAGTAAATACTGAAGCGATTTTAATTCTTTCTTTGTTAAGGTTTTTAATATTTCTCCAAACCATCTCAAAAACCGAATCTTTTTTGTCTCTAAACACTCTATAGAGGTCGTTTATCTCAAACGGACCATCTAAACTTATTGAAAGACCAACTCCATTTTTTTGAAAAAAACTAAACTTTTCCCAATCAAGTAAAGTACCATTAGTAGAAACCACTATAAAGATTCTTTTTCTCTTTCTCTCCAAATATTCTATCAGTTTCCTTAAAACTTTCCAATAAACTAAAGGTTCCCCCCCAGTGAAATTTATGGTAGATTGTTTTAGGGAATGCTCCAAGAAGAAATCAATACTTTTTTTTAGTTTAGAAATATTTGGTGGGAATTTTTTTAAATTTTCTTTATCAACAAAACAATAGCTGCAATTAAGATTGCAGCCCCCACCAAGAAAAACAGATAAAGAATTATATTTTATCTCCTGATCCATTTTTTGAATATCTTCAATGTTTCTTGGTCTTGGAATTTCTGGAATAGATACTCTAAGATACCTTTTTGCACCTGGCAGCGGAAATTATTTGGAGCTTGGGTAAAGATATTGCCTTGTTCAGAATAATTAAAAACTGGACAAACTCCACAATAGGGGAGAAAAACACATTGGCTGCAACCAGTAAGCCCATCTAAAGTGGAAGTAACACACAAAGATTTGGTTACTGGAGAAGAGATAATTTCTCCATAACTGTTTTGGTGAACATTACCCAATTTAAAAGTTTCGTCTCCCATTTGGCCCAACATTCTTCCTTCATCGCAAGTGTAAACATCGCCATTATAATGGTAAGCTAATTGGCCAATTCCCGCTCCACAAGGCGAACGAAGGTCTAGAAAATTAGGGTCTTCATCAGTAAAAGCCTTTTGAGTTACTATTTTGGCCATCCTTTCTCTGACATCTCTGCCTTTCAAATTTAACGCTATTATGTGGTCCAAGGCTTTCCTATAAAAATCAACAAAATCTTTGGCACCATAGCCAATTACTTTTTGAAGGCTCTTTGCCATCCCGAAAGGGTTGAGCCATCTTAAATGAATATCCCTTAATCCTAACTTTACGTATTCATCAACTATTTGCTTGGGAAAATTTAAGGAATCACGGGTAATAGTAGGTAAGGCATTTATCTGGTAGCGTAAATCTCTATATTTATTTTTAGCTTTTCTAATCCCTTCAGTTGTCTTGCGATAGCCATTTTCTCCACTCAGCATAGGCCGGTTTTTATTATGAAGATTTTCTGGCCCATCTAGGGAACTACATAGAGAAACTTTTTTGTGGTGGAGCCAATCTAGTTTTTTATCATCTAAAAGGGTTAAAGTAGAAACCAGGCTAAATCTTAACCGCTTTTTTGCCTTTTTATTTTTTTCCAGTACCCGATTGACGATAAATTTAACTATCCCGAAATTTGCCAAAGGTTCGCCTCCCTGGAATTCAACATTAATATCAGGGGAAGTGGTTTCAAATATCCTATCTACCACTTTCTCGGCGGTAGATTCAGTCATGTCTAAATCAAATCTTTTCATACTTTTGGATGAAGCATGACAATATCTACAAGCATGGTCGCAGCGAAGGGTGACCACAACAATATGAAGTCCTGGCCCCTGGTTTAAATATTCCCGACGCTGGGCATATCTATTAATGAGTCTCTGTTGACAGTTTTCGCAGTTCCAAGATTGAGAGGTAAAATGCTTTTGGTCTAATTCCTGATAGGTGGGATTATTGTTTTTGAGCTTTCCTTGTTGGAAATCCTTGAAATCTTTATCTTTGAGAAAAATAAAATCACCTACGTCGTTGGTTAATAGGTATTTAGGGCCTATTTTTTTAAACCGAAAGAAACCAGTTTTGGTCATTGTTTCATCATTGCTAATACATAATTAGAGAATTCATCTTTGATGGTGTTTTTTACCTCGGGCCGGATATTTTCCAGAGAGACAGTTATTAATTCTTTAGTTTGATTTATTTTAAAATCCGCCAATCCTTGATAAGTTCTGGCAGCTTTTTTAATGACCCGAAGATTATAGAATTTTTTATTAAAATTCACTTTCATATTCTCTCATTTTTTCTTTCCATATTTCTCCTCCCAGGGTACAGCAATCCCCAGGGGATCTTCCTCAACCTTCTCTTCTTCCTCCCTCGGTTCTTCATGGGGAAGAGCAGAAAACAAAGCTCTTTCTACAATAGTTTCTCTAATCTTTTTGGTATTTTTAGCCACAGCCAGCCTCAGACTGTAATTTAAAATTTCATTTTCGAATTCTCCGACTAATTCCTCAAGTTTTTTAGGATTGGATTTTTGTTTACTTTTAATAAAAACTTTTATCTCTTTTTTGGGATTGCCATCTAAAAACAGGTAAGCTCGGTCAATAAAAACATAGCAAGCACCATAAACCGCCTCTAACGGATAAATTTTTGGATTGAGCAAAATTACAAATTGACCTCCCTCCTGGTTGGCTTTCATCCCTTTTTTCTTCATATATTATTGTATTATTGTTTATCCTATTTATTCTCCCGGATAATTCACATATTTACTTATCTTGGTGGCGGTAAACTCCTCCAGTTCGTTTACTTTCTCATAGGTAGATTCTTCAGTGCCGACCACTACTGGATCTCCCTTTTCAAGTTCGGAAAACTTTAAGGGAGATTCTTTTTTGGTACTCATATCATAAACCACAAGTTTAGTATTTTCAGTAAGCTTAATAGTTTTTTCCATCGAAGGAAGTTTGGCAGTGGCAATCTTGGAAGTATCTGCTTCCAAGACAAATTTGGTGGGATCGGAACTATCAATCTCAGAAATTACTCCTTGGATAAGATTGTGAGGATATTCTTCACCAGCTCCTTCTGAAGTTTTTTTAGGTTGTTGATTTTGGTCTTTGGGCATAGTTAATTCTTCTTGATTTTTAAGCAAATATGGTTTGCCCCAAAACAAGACGACTAAAATTAGGATGACAATTCCAGCTGATATTAGAAGAGAACGATAAATCTTTTCTTTGTCTTTCTTTTTTGCCATGTCCTTTATTTAAATTAAATTTAGACCTTTTTATTTTCTTTAACCTTTATTTTTGTTTTTTCCCTTTTATTACTTCATCAATAATTCCATACTTTTTAGCTTCCTCAGCTGAAAGATAAAAGTCTCTATCAGTGTCTTTTTCTATTTTTTTTAGGGGCTGGCTAGTATGTTTTGCTAAAATCTGATTGAGCTTTTGCTTTATTTTAAGAATTTGACGAGCCCCAATCTCAATTTCAGCGGCTTGGCCAGTTACCCCACCAGCCACCTGATGCAATAAAATTTCTGAATTTGGCAAAGCAAATCTTTTCCCTTTTTTCCCAGCCGCCAACAAAGTTGCTCCCATTGAACCAGCCAAAGA
>JAHCRD010000011.1 GCA_020148085.1 Patescibacteria group bacterium
AATTTTAGGGTCGGTTGGTGAAGTATTTGATGAGGCGGCTTGGCAATGGTATTTCAAGGAAGTGGGCAAAGAGAGATGCCCAATAGTTGATACTTGGTGGCAGACAGAGAGTGGTGGAATTTTAATTACCTCTTTGCCGGGAATTGGACCTTTCCGACCTTCTTTCATCGGCTTGCCCTTTCCTGGCCTAAAAGTTGATATCTTAGATAGAAAAGGAAAGTCCTTGGAGGCGGGCCAAGAAGGAAATTTGGTCATTTTACCCCCTTTTGCCCCAGGATTTTTACGAGGCATCTACAGAGATCCGAAAAAATATTTGGAAACTTATTGGAAACAATATGCAGAAATTTACCCCTCACCTTTTTCTTCAAAAAGGGAAGGGGGGGGTGAAAAACCTGAAAAAAGGTGGAGGGTTTATTTTACTTCAGATGCGGCCTACAGAGATAAAAATGGGCTGATAAGGATTGTTGGTAGGGTAGATGATGTAATTAAAGTAGCTGGCCACCGAATAACCGTTGGAGAGTTGGAAAGTGCCATTTCTTTACACGAAGCTATCACTGAGTGTGCGGTTGTGGGAAAGGCAGATGAAATAAAAGGAGAGGTGCCAATAGCTTTTGTGGTCTCAAAGAAAATAAAAAAACCGGTTGAAGAAATAAAAAAAGAGGTAGTTGAACAGGTTAGAAAAGAAATTGGGCCGATTGCCTTGCCTAAAGAAGTTTATTTAGTTGATGATTTACCAAAAACAAGGTCAGGCAAAATTATGAGACGGATTTTAAAAAGGTTATTTACTGGCCAGAATCTTGGCGATTTATCTACACTGGCCAATCCTCAAAGTGTCGAGGAGGTAAAAAAAATAATCGGGTATAAAATATGAGACAAAAAGGTTTTACTCTGATTGAGCTTTTGGTGGTGATTACTATCATTGGAGTTTTAGCTGGCACGGTAATACTTACTTCAATAAAAGGAGTAGCTCAATCAAGAGACGCCAAAAGAATTCAAGAAGTTTATCAGATTGCTCACGCTTTACAACTTTATTACACAACTTATGGTCAATACCCGGACAATACTGACACTGGAGATGTTGATTGTTGGGGGAATTGGGATGCTGGAAATGTTGTTAACGGGGAAGATGACCCTTTTATTAAACCTTTAATTGATGAGGGATTTTTAACTATTATCCCAAAAGAGTGGAAAAATATCCGAGATGGCTGGGGATCGCAATGCATCTACAGATATATGAGAGTTCAAAACCCTTGTGGCGGTTGTACTGGATGGTATGCGGTTTTGTATGGAGCTTGCGAAACTGATAGATGCCTAGTGAATGAAAGACCTGAATGTTGTACTACTTGGGGCGAGGGAGCAGGAGACAATGACCCTTATGATATTGCCATCTTTTTGAGAGAGAGATAAATATGAAAAAATCTCAAAGAAATATTTTATGGTTTAAAGAAATCTCTCACAGAGATATTCTCTTGATTGGGGGGAAAAATGCTTCTTTAGGGGAGATGGTTTCAAAACTCAGCAAAAAGGGAGTTAACATTCCCGATGGTTTTGCCTTAACCTCAAGAGCATATTGGTATTTTTTAAAAGAAAACAAAATTGCTGGGAAACTGAAAGAAATTTTCAAAAGATTTAATCCCAAAACCATAAAAAGCTTGCAAGAAACCGGCAAAGAAGCCCGCAATCTTATTTTAAAAGCAGATTTCCCAGAAGATTTAAAAAAAGAAATTTTAAAGAATTATAAAAGGTTATCTAAAAAATACAAAGAGGAAAACACTGATGTAGCGGTTCGTTCTTCAGCAACCGCCGAGGATTTGAAAACAGCAAGTTTTGCCGGGCAATATGAAACATATTTGAATGTAACAGGGGAAGAAAATTTATTAAAGGCAATAAAAAAATGTATGGCTTCTCTATTTAACGATAGAGCCATTGCCTACACCCAAGAAAAAGGATTCAAACACTTAAAAATCGCTTTGTCGGTAGGCGTCCAAAAAATGGCAAGGAGTGACTTGGCTTCTTCTGGAGTAATATTTACTTTAGATACAGAAACAGGCTTTAGCAATGTCATTTTAACAAATTCAATTTTTGGAGTAGGGGAAATGATAGTTAAAGGGAAGATTACCCCTGATGAGTTTTACGTTTTCAAGCCTACTTTAAAACAAGGTTTCAAATCAATAATCGTCAAAAACTTGGGCCGAAAAACAAAAAAATATATTTACAATAGAAAAGGCGGATTGAAAGAAACAAATGTTCCTATCCAGAGACAATTAAAATTTTCCTTAACCGATGATGAAATTTTAATTTTGGCTCGCTGGGCACTTGTGATTGAAGAACATTATAAAATTCCTCAAGATATTGAATGGGCTAAAGATGGAAAAACTGGGGAGCTTTTTATTGTTCAATCAAGGCCAGAAACTGTCCACGCCCAAAAAGGGACAAGATTCTTTGAAGAATATCAAATAAAAACTCGCAAAGCTCCAATTTTAAGGGGTACGGCAATCGGTGACAAAATTGGGGTAGGGAAAGTTCATCTAATTCCTGATGTTTCAAAAATTTCCCAATTTAAAAAAGGAGAGGTTTTGGTAACTAGAATGACAGACCCCGATTGGGTCCAAATTATGAGATTAGCTTCAGCCATTGTCACTGATGAGGGCTCAAAGGTCTGCCATGCGGCTATCGTTTCAAGAGAATTGGGAATCCCTTGTATTGTCGGCACTCAAAAGGCAACAAAGATTTTAAAAAATGGCCAGAATGTGACGGTTGATTGCACCCAGGGGTTGAATGGAAGAATTTATTTAGGAAAAGTTCCATTCAAAATAAAAAGATATGACTTAAAGAAAATTCCGAGATTAAAAACAAAAATAATGATAAACATTGGCGCCCCAGAAATTGCTTTCAAGACCTCATTTTTACCAAATGATGGAGTGGGCTTGGCCAGAGAAGAATTTATCATTGCTGAGAAAATAAGAGTTCATCCCTTAGCACTCTATCATTATGAAAAATTAAAAATTACAATTAAAAATTCAAAATTAAAGAAAATTATAAAGCAAATTGAAGAGATTACGGTTGAACACAGGAATAAGAAAGAATATTTCGTCAAAGAGTTGGCTGAGGGGATTGGGCAGATTGCCGCAGCTTTTTGGCCCTCCCCCGTAATTGTTAGGTTTTCTGATTTTAAAACAAATGAATATGCCCAATTAGTTGGTGGTGAATTATTTGAACCAAAAGAAGAGGCAAATCCAATGCTTGGCTGGAGAGGAGCTTCCAGATATTATGATGAGAAATTTAAACCAGCTTTTTTAATGGAGTGTCAGGCAATTAAAAGAGTGCGAGATGTTTTTGGTTTGAAAAATGTGAAAGTGATGGTTCCATTTTGTCGCACAGTTGAGGAAGGAAAGAAAGTTTTGGAGATAATGAGAAAAGCTGGCTTGGAAAAAGGCAAAAATGAGTTAGAGGTTTATGTTATGTGCGAAGTTCCATCAAATGTAATTTTAGCTGACCAATTTAGTAAAATTTTCGATTTCCACTCTATAGGAAGTAACGACTTAACTCAATGCCTGCTAGGGATTGATAGAGATAATGCAAAATTAGCTCAGATTTTTGATGAAAGTAACGAGGCAGTAAAGAGAGCAATAGAGAAATTTATTGGAGAAGCTCATAAATATAGGAAAAAAGTAAGTATCTGTGGTGAAGCCCCAGCAACAGTTGCCGGTTTTGTAGATTTCCTAATTAAATGTGGGATTAACTCCATTTCAGTAAATCCAGATTCTGTTATAAAAACAATACTTTTAGCAAGTAAAGTAGAGAAAAAATTAAAAAAATGAGAAAATACAGGGGTCCGAACCCTGCAAATTTCTTATGTTTGATATAATAACATTTGGGTCGGCGACCAGGGATACTTTTTTGAGGTTGAAAAAAGAAAACTATCAGATTTGGGAAGAGAGAGGATTTCCAGAAGGTAAAGCCCTCTGTTTTCCTTTTGGCTCCAAAATTTTTATTGAGGATTTAGAGGTAGCAACTGGTGGGGGAGGAACAAACAGTGCTTGCACCTTTTCAAATCAAGGATTTAAAGTAACTTATGTAGGGAAAGTAGGAGATGACAAAAGAGGAGAGGCGGTGATCGAGGATTTAAAGCGATTTAAAATCCCAACTCCTTTTGTCAAAAAAGATAAAAATTATCCAACCGCTTATTCTGCTATTCTTTCTTCACCTCAAGGGGACAGAACCATTTTGCTTTACCGGGGGGCTTGCCACTTTTTGAAAAGGGAGGAGATTCCTTTTAATAAACTAAAGACAGATTGGTTTTATCTTGCTCCATTAAGCGGGGAAAGTTCTAAAGTTTTTGGACCGCTCGTTACTTTTGCTAAAGAAAATAATATAAAAGTTGCTGTCAATTTGGGCAACAGTCAGATAGATTTAGGTGAAGATATTTTAAAGCCAATTTTGGAAAAACTTGATATTTTAATTTTAAATGGCGAGGAAGCAGCTTTGCTCACTCGACTTCCTCAGGAGGAAGAGAGAGAGATAATTAAGAAATTGGCGAGTGTCTTTACTGGAATTTTAATTATTACCAAGGGAAAGGAAGGATCCGTAGTTTTTGATGGTAGATATATTTTTGAAGCTGGAAGTCCCAAGCTCTTACCTTTTGAAAAGACCGGGGCTGGAGATGCTTATGGAGCTGGGTTTTTAAGTGGATTTTTAGAAAAGAATGATGTAAAATATGCTATTCAATTGGCTACGGCTAATGCAACAAGCTGTATCCAGAAAATCGGTGCAAAAAACGGCTTGTTGAAGAAAGGCCAATGGGGTTCTTGGCCCCTAGTAAAAGTAGAAAAGAACATACTTTTATGAAGATTATTATTGAAAAAGAAAAATGTATTGGTTGTGGGTCTTGTGCTGCTTTGTGCCCCAAGTTTTTTGAGATGGCAGAAGATGGGAAGTCGCATTTGAAGGGTTCTAAATTTGATCCGAAAACAGAAAAAGAAGAGCTCGAAATTAAAGAACCAAGTTGTGCCAAAGAGGCAGCCGAGGTCTGCCCAGTCCAAATTATTAAAATTCATGAATCATGAATCATGAATCACGAAATTATGCTTTCACTTAAAGCTAAAATTAGAGAAAAAGTTGGTCGAGGAATAAAAGAGTTGAGAAAAAACAAGGTATTGCCAGCTGTTTTGTATGGGCCGGAAATTGAAAACCTCTCTCTTGAAGTTCCAGAGAAAGATTTTGAAAAGATTTATCAAGAAGCAGGAGAGAGTTCATTAGTGAAATTAAAAATTAAAAATGAAAAATCAAAAATAGACGAAGTAGATGTTTTAATACATCAAATAGCAAAAGACCCTGTGAAAGGAAAGTTTTTGCATGTTGATTTTTATCATCCCTCCTCCCGCAAAGAAGTTGAAGCAGAAGTCCCCTTGGTTTTTGAAGGGGAAGCCAAGGCTTGTAAAGAGTTGGGTGGCACCTTGGTCAAGGAGATTCAAGCAGTGGAGGTTAAAGGATTGGCCCAGAATCTGCCTCGAGAAATTAAAGTAGATATTTCGGGGCTCCGAACCTTTGAGGACAGAATTTTAATCGGTGATTTAAAAATTCCTGAAGGAGTTAAGGTTTTAAGAAGTCCTCGCGAAATTGTAGCTAATGTTGCTCCTCCAACCAAAGAAGAAGAGGAGGTACCAGCTGAAGAAGCAGAGAAACCAACAGAAGAAAAAGCGGAGGAAGGAAAAGCAGAGGAAGAAGAGAAGGCGGAAGAAGGTGAGAAGAAAGAAAAAGCAAAAGAAAAATCCAAATAACAAATTAAATATGTTTTCTCATTTCTCAAAAACAATTTTAGTGGTTGTTTTAGTTCTGGTTGTTATCTTGCCAAATTTCAGAGGTTTTGCTCAGACTCCAACCGAAGAAAGAGAAGCCCTGGAGGCAGAATTAAGGGAACTTGAGGAGCAAATTGCTCAATATGAAGAGGATATCACAAAAACTCAGCAAGAAAAGAGAACTCTCCAGAATGAAATTTATATTTTAAGAAAAAAAATTGAAAAATTAGATTATCAGATTTATCGAAATAATTTAATCATTAAAGACCTTAATTTTCAAATCGGCGACACCCAAACTTCAATTGATAAAACAAATTTAAAAATTGCCGAGGTCAAAGAAAACCTAGCCAACATTTTACAACTTCGTTACGAGGAAGACCAGCGAACGCTTTTGGAGATATTTTTGGCAGAACAAACTTTATCTGATTTTTTTGACAATTTGATGGCTCTGGAGGCCCTCAATCTGAACACCCAAGAGCTTCTGGCTGATATTAAGGGTTTGAAAAGTTCTTTGGAGAGTCAGAAAGATATAATGGTTGAAGAAAAAGAGGATTTAGAAGATGTGATAACTATTCAGGTGCTTCAAAAACAAGAAAGCGCCACCACCAAGAAAACCCAAGAATATTTCCTGAAATTAACCGAAGCAGAATATCAGAAGTATCTTAAAGAAAAAGAAGGGGTTGAGAAAAAAGCGAGTGAAATCAGAGCAAGGATTTATGAATTAATCGGGGTACGAGAAGCCGTTACTTATGAAGAAGCATTAGAAATAGCAAAATATGCTGCTGGTCAGATTGGGATTCGGCCAGCTCTCTTGCTTGGAGTGCTGAGTCAAGAATCTGCCATTGGCAGAAATGTAGGTCAATGCTATCTTAAAAATACATCAACGGGGGCCGGAGTGGTAGCTCGAACGGGAACTGCAATTTTTCGAGTAATGAATCCGGAAAGAGACGTCCCTTATTTCTTAGAGATTATTAAAGAATTAAATAAAAATAAAGGATTAGCCCTTGATCCATTTGAGACCCTTGTCTCTTGCCCAATGAGTTTTGGTTGGGGAGGAGCCATGGGTCCTGCTCAGTTTATTCCTGATACTTGGGCTAATCCAAGATATGGCTACAAATTGAGAGTAGAGAAGATTATCGGGAACACGGCTGACCCCTGGGATATCCGCGATGCTTCTTTGGCCGCTTCCCTTTATTTGAAAGATGGTTTAGATAACTATGGCACAGAGGGTAAGGCAATCCAGGCTTATTTCTGTGGTTATCCTAAAGGAACTTATTGGTGTCGTTGGTATGAAAAAAACGTACTCTATCTTACTCAGTGCCATCAAAGTTTTATTGCGGAAGGAGCAATGTCCTTAGAATGCCAGGAGGCAGTAGGCTTGAGATAAACTTTAAGCTGACAATTTTTCTAATTTGCTGATGATTGGCTTTAAATTTCCTGCCATTATTTTTTCAATATTGTGCCAGGTTTTTTTTATTCGGTGGTCAGTGATTCTGTCTTGGGGGAAATTGTAAGTCCTTATTTTTTCTGCTCTTTCCGAGGAACCAATTTGTAGTTTTCTTTCTTGTGCTCTGGCAGTTTCAACTTTTTCTCTCGCTTGAGCAAAAAGTTTGGCTTCCAAAATCGCTAGAGCTGCTTTTTTATTTTCTTCAAGATTTCTTGAAGCTTGGCAGGAGGTAACAATACCTGTTGGCAAGTGCCTGATACGGACAGCGGTTTGGCGCTTGTTAACATACTGACCTCCAGGACCTGAGGCTTTGTAAAAATCCATTTTGAGTTGAGAGGAGTTCAGCTTAATCTGGGTAGGTCGGGGCTCGGGCAAAACAGCAACTGAAGCTGTTGAGGTGTGAATTCGGTTTCCCTTTTCTGTTTTTGGTATTCTTTGGACTCGATGAACCCCCCCCTCATATTTCATTTTTGAAAAAACTTGACCATTTTTTAAGCGAAAAATTATTTGCTTAAAACCCCCAAGTTCTGAAATACTTGAATCAAAAATTTCTTGCTTCCATCCTTTGGAAGCCCCATATTTTGAATACATCTTAAAAAGGTCTTTAGCAAAAAGAGCGGCTTCTTCTCCACCTGCCCCAGCTCTTATTTCAATGATTACTGAAGAGTTGTTATTCATGTTTTGTTTTTCTTTTTTTTAATCTCTGTTTTTTTAGCCAATCTCTTTTTGAATTTTTCAACTCTTCCAGCGGTGTCAATTATTTTTTCTTTGCCAGTGTAGAAGGGATGGCATTTGAAACAGATTTCAGTCTCAATGGATTCTCGAGTTGAGCCAATTTCAAAATTATTGCCACAAGCGCAGTGAACTTTTGCTTTGGGGTAATATTTTGGATGTATATCTTTTCGCATAACATTAGCATTTTATCTCATTGGTGTTGAAAAATCAAGAGGAATATTGTAAAATGTCTAAATGGTAAAAACAAAGAAAAATGAATTTAGAATTGATATCGAAAAGATGATGGAAACTGGAGTTCATTTAGGGCATCGGATTTCAAAGCTTCATCCGAAAATGCAAGAATTTATTCTGGGGATAAGAAACACTGTCCATATAATTGATTTGCAAAAAACAGCCCAGCATTTGACAGAGGCCTTGAAGTTTATTTCTGAGGTTTTAGAGAAAAAGGGAGATTTACTTTTGGTTGGAACAAAAATTCCTCTTAAGAATTTAGTTAAAAAAATAGCCCAAGATTGTAATCTGCCCTATGTTACTGAAAGATGGCTTGGGGGAACCTTTACCAATTTTAAAATAATTCAAGAGAGAGTAAAATATTTTAAAGAGCTTGAAAAAAAGAAAAAGACTGGGGAGTTAGAAAAGTATACCAAAAAAGAAAGGCGGGGACTTGAAAAGGAATTGCAAGACCTCAGCCAGAAATTTGGAGGGATAAAAGATTTAGAAAAGATTCCAGAAGCAGTTTTTATTTGTGATATTAGCAAAGATAAATTGGCGCTGCGAGAAGCAAAAATAAAGGGGGTGAAGGTGGTGGCAATAGTTGATACCAATGCTGATCCCACGTTGGTTGATTACCCGATTGCCGCCAATGATGATGCGGTCTCTTCGGTGAAATATATTTTGGAAAAGGTTGCTGAAGTAGTCAAGAAAGCTCGGCAAAAATAATTTTCTTGAGCACCAGACAACTCAAAATGTTGGGACTTCAGTCACACCCACCCACCCTCCGTGCTCAAGGAAAATTATTTTGCCTCGCTTTAAAAGCTTATTTCTATGGTTAAAATAAATCAGCTTAGACAACTTCGTGAGCAAACTGGTATCTCCTTGATGGAGTGTAAAAAAGCCCTTGAGGAGGCTAAGGGGGATATTGAAAAGGCAAAAAAGATTTTGAGGGAGAAAGGGAAAGAGGTGCTCCGAGATAAAACTGGGAGAGAAATTTCTCAGGGAATTGTTGAAAGTTATGTCCATCCAGGAGGAAAGATTGGGGTTTTAGTTGAGGTTCATTGTGAGACAGATTTTGTCGCCAAGAGCGAGGAATTTAAAAAGTTGGCTCATGAGATTTGTTTGCAGGTCGCTGCGATGAGACCGTTGTTTTTGAAAATGGAGGATGTTTCTCAAGATTTTTTGGATGGGGAAAGGAAGATTTATCAGAAACAATTTGCTGGAGCTGGTAAACCCCAAAAAATAATAGACCAGATTGTTGAAGGAAAATTGGAAAAATATAAAAAAGAAATTTCTCTTCTGTCACAGCCCTGGGTCCGAGATGAGACAAAAACCATAGAAGATTTAATTGGGGATTTTGTAGCAAAACTTGGAGAGAAGATAGAAGTAGCAAGGTTTGCAAGATACGAAATTTAATCGCTCGCTAACCCAACATTTTTTCAGCGCCCCCACCCATCCCGCACCCATGCTGAAAAAATATTGGTTAGCTCGCGCTTATCAGCATGCTTGAATTTATTGCAAAAATAATTTTAGTTGGTAGTATCCTAGGAATGGGTTTTATGATATTTAGGAAGATTCCGGTTTTGAGCAAAATCCCAGAGATTGAAACAAAACTTTCAGAGAAAAAGGCGATTTTGACACTCTCGGTTTTGAGAGAGAAAACTAAACTTTTTAAGTCGGTTCTGAGTCAGAAAATTCATAAATTAAAAAATTTAAAGAAAGAGAAAAACTTTAAAGAAGAGGAAACCAATCTCTCAGATAATTATTGGGAGAAGATAAGAAAAGGATAATAAAAAATTTCTAATTTCTAATGTCTAATTTCTAATAATTGATTTGATAAAATTCTGCCAGCGTAGTTCAATAGGAGAACAATGGTTTTGTAAACCATAAAAGTCGGTGCAAATCCGACCGCTGGCTCTTGACATAAAATATTAAATGAGTAAAATTAAAAGGTGGACGAGTTCTTTTAAATTGAATATTTGGTTTTTCTGAGTTGCTCCGAATATTATTTTTTTGAGAGTTTGATCCTGGCTCAGGATGAATGCTGGCGGCGTGGATAAGGCATGCAAGTCGCACGACCCCGCCCTTTCGCAAGAAAAAGCGGGGGAGTGGCGAACGGGTTAGTAACACGTAGATATCTACCCTCAAGTCTAACATAATCCCGCGAAAGTGGGGCTAATATTAGATGGTCTCGCAAGAGTAAAGCTCTGGCGCTTGAGGAGGAGTCTGCGGCCTATCAGCTTGTTGGTAAGGTAACGGCCTACCAAGGCGATGACGGGTAGGGGACGTGAGAGCGTGTTCCCCAACAGGGAAACTGAGACACGGTTCCCACTCCTACGGGAGGCAGCAGTCGAGAATATTGGTCAATGGGGGAAACCCTGAACCAGCGACGCCGCGTGCTCGAAGAAGC
>JAHCRD010000012.1 GCA_020148085.1 Patescibacteria group bacterium
AAGGCAAGATCCAGACATTATTATGGTTGGAGAAATCCGAGACGAAGAAACTGCGGCTTTAGCTACCCATGCGGCCTTAACTGGCCACATAGTTTTATCAACATTACACACCTCCAATGTTTCCGCCGTCATTCCAAGATTAATCGATATGAAGGTGAAACAATTTTTAATTCCTCCGACCTTGAGTTTGGCAGTGAGCCAGAGGTTGGTCCGTGTTCTTTGTCCTTTTTGTAAAAAGAAAGTTAGAGCCCAGGGAGAATCTAAAGAGTATCTCTTTAAAAAAATCAAAAATTTACCGGAAAAAGTGACTGGAAAAATTAAACTTACCAGAGACATTTATATTTATCAGCCAAAAGGTTGTAAAAAATGTAATTTCAAGGGATATTCAGGGAGAGCTGGGGTTTTTGAGGTTATAAAAATGACTGATAGTTTAGCTGAAATAACTACCAGAAATCCAACAGAAAGGGAAATTTTAAAAGAGGGAAGAGCTCAGGAGATGATTACTATGGAAGAAGATGGAGTGTTGAAGGTTTTGAAGGGAATTACTTCTTTGGAAGAGATAATGAGAGTGGCCGAGGAGAAGTAAATCTATGAAATCTGTACTTTTAGTTGAAGATAACCCGTTTTTAACAGATATTTATAGCCAAAAATTGGAAAGAGCTGGATTCAAGATTTAGGTAGTCGAAAATGGGGAGAGGGCCCTCCGAGTCCTTCAGCAGAAAAAGCCCGATCTTTTAATTTTGGACATTGTCTTACCTGGAATCGAGGGGTGGGAGATTCCGAAGAAAATAAAAAAAGACCCCCATCTTTCTGACTTAAAAATCATAGTTCTGAGTAATTTGGGTCAGAAGAAAGAAGTAGAGAAAGGGTTGAAATTAGGAGCTGATAAATATTTAATAAAAGCCCATTTTACTCCGACCGAGATAGTAAAAGAAATTAAAAAAGTAATCAAGTAGAAATCAATATTATGAAACTCGCTAACGAACTTAAAAAATTTTTAGAAATTGCTATTGAAATAAATGCTTCGGATTTACATATCTCTTGTGGCCACCGCCCTTTTTTGAGAATATCCAGAACCTTAATTGAGGTTAAAAAGGAGAAAATAATTACTCCGGAAGATTCCGAGAGTTTCGCTTTTAATTTAATGAATGACTTTCAGCAAGAGAAGTTTTTAAAAGAAAAAGAAATAGATTTCGCTTTCAATTTTGAGGGAAAAGCCAGATTTAGAGTGAATATCTTTTACCAAAGGCAAAAAATAAGTATTGCTTTAAGACTTATTCCTTCAAAGATCAAAACTATTGAAGAATTAAATCTTCCTCCGGTTTTACACAAATTTAGTCAAGCCTACCAAGGGTTTGTTTTAATTACTGGCGCTTCTTCTCAGGGGAAATCTACCACCCTAGCTGCTTTAATTGATGAAATAAATCATACAAGGAGAGCGCATATAATTACCATTGAAGACCCCATTGAATATGTTTTTGAAGACGATAAATGCCTAATTAACCAAAGAGAAGTTGGGAAAGATACTCCAACGTTTGCCGGTGCTTTAAGATCCACTTTGAGAGAAGATCCAGATGTGATTATGGTAGGTGAGATGAGGGACCTTGAGACAATAGCGATCGCCATAACCGCAGCCGAGACTGGTCATTTAGTCTTTGCCACTTTGCATACAAATTCTGCTGACCAAACTATCCATCGAGTGATTGATGTCTTTCCTCCATATCAGCAAAATCAGATTAGGGCTCAATTATCAGGGTCATTGTTAGGAGTGGTTTCTCAAAGACTATTGCCCTCAATTAAAGGAGGGCTCCGACCTGCTTGTGAAATTATGTTTTCTAACTCAGCGATAGCTAATTTAATCCGGGAAAACAAAATTCACGAAATCCCCTCGGTTATTGAAACTTCAGCAGAAATAGGAATGATCCCCCTTAACAAATCCTTAGGGAATCTGGTGAAGGAAAAAGAAATTTCCAGAGAGACCGCTCTAAAATATTCCTTTAGTCCTAAAGATTTAAAAGCTCGACTTGAGAAAACGTGAGATTTACCTACAAAGCCAGAACCAAAGAAGGAAAAATGCAGAGAGGAACTATTGAGGCTTCTTCCCGTAAAGCCTGTCTTAATATTTTGGAAAAATATGGATTTTATGTAACTTTCTTGAAAGAAACGGGAAAAGGAGGATTTTTGATGGGAAGGATTTCTTTAAGAAGAATCTCTCCTAAAGATATTGTAGCCTTTAGTCGCCAATTTTCAGTAATGCTAAAATCTGCCATTCCCCCGGTTGAGGCATTGCGAGCCCAGGTGGCTCAAACTGAAAACCCGGATTTTCGAGAAAAAATTTTGAAAATGGCAGAAGTGGTGGAGACCGGAAGCACCCTCTCCCAAGCATTCTCTCTATATCACCCAGAAATTTTTGACCCATTTTTTGTAAATATAGTCAAATCGGGAGAGGCTACCGGGAAGGTAGCTGACTCTCTGACTTACTTAGCTGACCATTTAGAAAGAGAATACAATCTTTCGCAGAAAATAAGGGGAGCTATGATTTATCCCGGCTTTGTCATTGTGGTTTTTATTGCCGCCTTCTTTTTAGTAACTTTTTTTATTATCCCAAGATTGATTGAAGTCTTAGAGGCCTTTGGAGGAAAACTTCCCTTATCAACAAGATTGATGATTTCTCTATCTGAGTTTGTCAGAAAAGGAGGATGGATTCTTATCTTTTTGATATTTGGAGCTTTGTTTTTTCTTCCTCAATATTTGAAGAGAGCTGAGAGGAGCAAAAAATTTTATGATAGGGTATCTTTGAAAATACCAATTCTGGGAGATTTTTATAAAAAAATTTATCTTGTCCAGTTTTGTGAAAATCTTTCAGTTTTAATTCGAGCAGGACTTCCAATCACCCAGGCCTTGAAAATCACCGAAGGAATAATAGGGAGCGTGGTTTACAAAAAAATTATCAGAGAGACCCAGGAGAGGGTAGCTCGGGGGGAGAGGATAAGTTCGGTCCTCAGCCAATATCCAGAACAAATTCCCACTTTTGTCACCCAGATGACTTCAACTGGAGAGGAAACCGGAAGATTAGAGCAAACTTTGATGAATGTAGTTGACTTCTATCGAGCAGAAATAGAAAGAACCACTGATAATCTGACAAGTATTTTAGAACCAATTTTAATTGTGGTTTTAGGAGTTGGAATAGGAATATTAGCAGTTTCAGTTTTTATTCCTTTGTTTAGAATGGGATTTGGGGGAGTTGGAATGTAAAAATCAAATCCTAGCCCCTGCTCTCTTTCTTGTGAGGCAGTAAATAACTGTAGCTGTGAATAAACAACTTGACTTCCCTTTTTAAGTGGTAGAAAATAATATATAATAAAGTAAAAACAAAAAGGTCGATTTAGAGAAAATCTATAATTATTCGTGATAGAAAAATGAAATCACAAAAATCAAAGGGTTTCACCCTAATTGAATTATTGGTAGTTATTGCTATTATTGGAATTTTAGCTTCGATTGTGCTTGTCTCATTCCCAGGAGCTACCAAGAAAGCAAAGGACTCAAGGATTGTTGGTGCTATTGGTCAGGGAAGAACCGTGATGACTTATGTTTACGCTAATGACGGAGACTATGATGACTTCAGTTGTTCTCATGTAGATATGGTCACTCTTTGTACTGAGATTGCAAACAATCATCCTACTTCGGGAACGAACCCAACTATTGCCAAAGATGCTGCAAGCGATTCTACAGCAGCTTGTATTTATTCTTTGTTGAATGCTAAAGCAAATTATTGGTATTGCTCCGATAGTACTGGAGTTGCTGGTTTTACTACGACTGATCCGGGCGGAACAGGATATTGCGTAGATGGAACAAGTGCTGTTTGCCCAACTGTTACTAGTTAATATTGATTGACAAATTTTACTTTGCCTTCACACCAAATTCTGGTGTGAAGGTTTATTTTTGATACAATAAAGTAATGAATTTAAGTTTTTATTTAATTGTTTTTATTTTTGGGGCCTGTGTTGGCAGTTTTTTGAATTGTCTAATTTATCGATTGAGAGAAAAAGAAAGTTTTCTTTCTGGTCGTTCTTTTTGTCCAAAGTGTCGCCATAAATTAGGTTTTTTTGATTTAATTCCAATTTTGAGTTTTATCTTTTTGAAAGGAAAATGTAGGTATTGTAGTAAGAGAATATCTTTGCAGTACCCAATGGTCGAAATAGCTACAGGTGGAGTATTTCTCCTAATTTTCAATTTTCAAAATTTTACTACTACTCTTTATTTATTAATAATCAGCTGTTTTTTAATCATAATTTTCGTTTACGACTTAAAGCACTATATTATTCCCGATAAAATAATTTACCCCGCAATTGTAATAACTTTTCTTTATCGAGTAATTTTCAATTTTCAAACTTCTAATCTCTATTCCTCGATTCTAAGTGCCCTTGCTGCTTCAGGTTTTTTCTTTTTAATCTGGCTGGTATCCCGAGGAAAGTGGATGGGATTAGGGGATGCAAAGTTAGCATTTTTTATGGGGCTTTTTTTAGGATATCCTCAAATTTTACCAGCCTTGTTTTCAGCTTTTTTAATCGGTGCTATAATAGGATTAGGATTAATAGCTTTTGGGAAAAAGAGCTTAAAGAGTCAAGTCCCTTTCGGACCATTCCTTGTGGCAGGGAGCTTCATTGCCTTGTTCTGGGGAGAACAGATAATTAGATGGTACATTAATTCTGTGTAGTACCCCAAATTATCAATTTTCAATGACCAATTATCAATGAATTTTCAATTAATCAATTATCAAACGTTTGAAAATTGAAAATTGGGATTTGATTGAAAATTGAAAATTATTTTATGAACAAAGGATTCACCTTAATTGAACTTATAGTAGTAATGTCTATTATTGCTATTCTCTCTTCAATTTTATTTTTAGGGACCAGAACAGAAGAGAAAAAGTTAGCCCTCCAAAGATCAGCTTATGTTTTAACCCAAGATTTAAGAGAGGTTCAGGAAATGGCGATGGGAGCGGGAGAGGTAGATTGTAATGGGAGTAATGCTAATAGTTTTGGCATTCACTTTAAAAGTGGTTGGGAAGGTTATTATATTCTCTTTGCCGATTGCAATGACAACCAAAATTGGGACGGTAGTGATAAGGATAACCTCATCCGAAAAGTTGATTTAGAAAAAGGTGTGGAAATTTCTGATTTAGCACCTGCTTCCTCTTTCAGTGTCGTTTTTGATCCACCCGATCCAATTACTTATATAAACCAAAAAGATTGGGGAGAAGAGGCAGAAATAACTTTACAGTTTGATTCAGGAGATACCAAAAAAATAAAAATAAACTCAGTTGGGAGAATAGAAATAGAATAAAATATGAATAAAGCTTTTACTTTAATTGAAGTAATAATAGCTATTTCTGTCTTTTTGATTGGAATTCTCGGAGTTTATGCGGTGATTCCAAGAATAATCTCCATTAGTTCAACTAACATCTCCAGATTTATTGCTTCGCAACTTGGAAGAGAGGGAATTGAGATAGTCAGAAACATTAGAGATTCAAATGCCTTGAAAGGAAATGATTTTGATGATGGCTTGAACAATGGGGATTGGAGAGTCCAATATAACAGAGATTTCTTACTCTCTTTCGCCGAGATACCTTTAAAGATTGATGGAAACGGATTTTACAATTATGATAGTGGTTCTCTGACTAATTTTAAAAGAAAAGTCATTCTTTCCCATCCAGGCACTGACAATTTAAATGTTAAAGTCGAAGTCAGTTGGCCCGGGGAAGGTTCACCTTTAGTGGTCGAAGAGATTTTATATAATTGGCGATAATTTTATGAAAAAAGGCTTTACTCTTATTGAGCTTTTGGTAACTATCACTATTTTTTCTATCGTTATCACTGGTTTTCTGGGACTTTTTGCTTCTGCCTTCAAAGAACAAAGAAAAAATTTAAATTTGCAATATCTTTTACAAAATACCTCTTATATCTCAGAATACATGAGCCGAGCTTTAAGAATGGCTAAAAAGGACATCAATGGAAATTGCATCACTCCCAAAGATAATTTTGCCCTTCTAACTCAAGATCATATAAAATTCTTAAATTATAACGAAGAATGCCAAGAATTTTTTCTTGATGGGGAAGTATTAAAAGTAAGAAAATTAGGAATTACCCAACCTTTAACCTCTTCAAACCTTATTGTCGAGCGTTTGAAATTTGAAATTTCGGGAGAAACTCAGGAAGATACGCTTCAGCCGAAAGTGATTTTCAGTCTGAAAATAAAAAATAAAGAACTAGAACCCCAAGAATTAAACCTTCAGACTACAATTTCTCAAAGAGATTTAGATGTTAGATATTAATAATAAAAATCAAAAAGGTGTTTCTCTTTATCTAACCATTGTTATCCTTTCAGTTCTCACTGCTGCTATCTTGACAATGATAAGTATTTCTGTCAGCCAGATTAAAGTCATTCAGACTTTGGGTAATTCAGTAATTGCCTTTTATGGAGCAGATACCGGGATAGAGAGGGTGTTGTACGGAGTTTATAAAGAGGGATATATTCCTGCTTTAGGGGAGTGCCCTTTGGATTATCGTGGCACTTTAGATAATGGTGCAAGTTATGAAGTTTGTGTTTCTGATGAATCAGCTTCAATTATTTTGTCTACCGGAAGTTATAAAAAAACAAAAAGAAGAATTGAAATAAACTTCTGAATTTATGAATAAAAAAGAAGTTAAACTTAAAAATCACCCCGACCCCCGACTTAAGACACCTTCGGTTTCTTACGTCGCTCGCTTCGCTCGCTCCTATTTTTCCAATACGGGGTGATTTTAACTTTTTTATTTTATGAATAAAAAAGAAGCTAAACTTAGAATAGAAAAGTTAAAAAAGGTGATTAATCGTCACCGTTATTTATATCACGTGCTCAATAAGCAGGAGATTTCAGAAGGAGCTTTGGATTCTTTGAAGCACGAACTTTATCAATTGGAGAAGACCTTTCCAGAATTCCGAACTCCTGACTCTCCAACTCAAAGGGTGGGGGGAGAACCTTTGGAGGGATTTGAGAAAGTAAAACACAAAGTGCCAATGCTCTCGATTGAAGATGTGTTTAATCAAAGGGAACTTGAAGATTGGGAAGATTATTTAAAAAGACTAATCCCTGGTCAAAAATTTGAATATTTTTCTGAAATGAAAATAGATGGTTTTGCCATCTCTCTGGTTTACAAGGATGGAATCTTCTGGCAGGGTTCAACCAGAGGAGATGGGGTCATCGGAGAGGATGTTAGCCAAAACTTGAAAACCATAGAAAGTATTCCTTTGAGACTTGAGATTGTGGGAAAGCTTCCTTTGCCAGGGATTAAAAAAAAATTAAATAGATTAATTGAAAAAGGAGAAATAGAAATTCGGGGAGAAGTTTATATGGAGAAGAAAGATTTTGAAAAGTTCAAGCCAACTTATTCCAATCCTCGCAATCTTGCTGCAGGTTCGATTCGTCAACTTGACCCAAAATTAGCTGCCTCTCGCCCTTTGAAATTTTTAGCTTATGATATTGTTACTGATTTGGGTCAATCCCAGCATTCTCAAGAGCATCAAATTTTATCCTGTTTAGGGTTTAAAACAGATCCCGGTAAAGTTTGTAAAAAATTAGATGGAATTGTCGATTTCTGGAAAGATATTGCCAAAAAAAGAGAAACCCTACCTTTCCAGATTGACGGAGTGGTAATAAATGTGGATGATAATTTGGTCTTTCAAAAATTGGGAAAGGTTGGTAAAAGCCCCCGGGGAGCCCGAGCTTTCAAATTTTCTCCAGCTCAAGCAACTACCATTATCCAGGATATAAAAATTCAGATTGGCAGAACTGGAGCTGTAACCCCAGTAGCTTATTTGAAACCAGTTGATGTTAGTGGAGTCACTATTACCAGAGCTACACTTCACAACGAGGATGAAATGAAAAGATTAGGAGTTAAAATTGGAGATACAGTGATTGTTGGAAGGGCAGGAGATGTTATTCCAGAAGTAGTCAAAGTTATGAAAGGGTTAAGGACCGGGAAGGAAAAAGAATTTAGAATGCCGAAATTCTGTCCAGTTTGTGGCTCTGGCCTTATTAAACCAGTGGGTGAGGCAATTTGGAGATGCCCCAATCAAAAATGTCAAGCAAAACAGAGACGCTATTTCTATCATTTTGCGAGCCGAGGTGCTTTTGATATTGAGGGTTTGGGTCCGAAAATTATTGATAAGCTACTTGAAGAAAATTTAATTTCTGACCCAGGGGACCTTTTTGAATTAAAAGAAGGCGATTTAATTCCTTTGGAAAGGTTTGCTGAAAAATCAGCTGAAAATTTGATCAAAGCTATTAAGAATAAGAAAGAGATAAGTTTAGGGAGATTCATTTATGCTTTAGGAATAAGAAATGTCGGGTCAGAGACCGCCCAAGATCTCGCTGAGTACTTCAAAAACATAGAGAATCTTAAGAAAGCAAGTAGAGAAGAGTTAGAAGAGGTAAGGGATATTGGACCTAGGGTAGCTTCTTCTATTTACAATTGGTTCCATAGAAAAAGGAACCTCCACTTTTTGGAGAGATTAGAGAAAGGGGGAGTAAAAATAATCACTCCGGTTCTTGCAAAAATAGCAAAAAAACTCAAAGGGAAGACTTTTGTCTTAACAGGGTCTTTAAAAGCTCTAACTCGTGAGAATGCAAAAGAGAAAATTCGAGCTTTAGGAGGGAATACTTCTGAATCGGTTTCTAAAAAAACCGACTATTTAGTAGCAGGTTTAAACCCTAGTTCAAAATTGGCAGAAGCCAAAAAATTAGGAGTTAAAGTTATTGACCAGGAAAAATTCTTCCAAATAATCGGTAAATAATAATGTTTTTCTCTCATCTCAAAAAATTGGATTGGGGTTTGATTTTGCCGGTTTTTCTTCTAACTTCTTTAGGACTTTTATCCATTTATAGTTCTTCTCTCGGAGCGGGAAATTTTTTAAATTTTAAAAAGCAGATTATTTTTTTTGCTATCTCAATTTTTCTGGTAATTTTTCTTAGTTTCTTTGACTTAAGATTTTTAAAAATAAACCCTTATTTAGTTTTGAGTTTATATTTTTTGAGTTTGCTGAGTTTAGGAGGATTGTTTTTGCTTGGTACTGAAGTAAGGGGAGTTAAAGGATGGTATAAAGCAGGAATTTTTTCTTTTGATCCTATTCCTTTTGGAGCAATTATTTTAATCATTGTTTTGAGCAAATATTTTTCAACTCGCCACATTGAAATCCAAAGGTTTCAACCAATTTTAGTTTCCGGGCTATATGCTGCAATTCCCATCGGGTTAATCCTTTTCCAACCAGACCTTGGCTCTTGCCTCAGTTTAATTGCTGTTTGGTTAGGAATGATTTTATTTTCTGGAATAAAGATTCGTCATTTTTTAATTTTAATTTTAGTTTTTTTGTTAATCATGTCGATCTCTTGGAGCTTTTGGCTGAAGGATTATCAAAAGCAAAGAATTGTAAGTTTCCTAAATCCTAATATTGACCCTCAAGGAACTTCCTGGAATGTTAATCAGTCAAAAATTGCTATAGGGGCGGGAGGATTTTTTGGAAGGGGAATAGGAAAAGGTTCTCAGACTCAATATGGATTTTTGCCAGAGCCCCAGACAGATTTTATATTTTCAGCAATTGCTGAAGAAACAGGATTTTTAATGATATCAATTTTAGTTTTTGGGTTTTTGATCCTTTTTTGGAGAATAATTAAAGTCGCTCTCACAACTTCAAATAACTTTTCTCGTCTTTTTGCTTCGGGCTTTGCCTTTCTTTTAATTTCCCAAACTTTCATAAACATTGGAATGGCTCTTGGGATTTTGCCTATTGTTGGTTTGCCTTTACCTTTGGTAAGTTATGGAGGGTCCCAACTTTTAGCTTTTTATTTTGGCTTGGGAATTTTAGTAAGTTTACAGAAAAGGGCTTGACATTATTCTAAAAAGAAATACAATAAGAAATATATTTTTAAAATCATCTTGCTTGTTGGCTTTCCAAAATATTAATTTCTAAAAATTAACTTCTAAAACCCTTTTAACCAGGGGGCTTTTTCTGTTTCTCTATAATTTTTTTCGTATATATGAAGACAAAAAGTTTCTCTAAATCCAAACTTACTTTTCATCTCCCACCTTTGTTAATTTACCAAAAAGAAAGCTATAATCACTTCTGGAAAGAAGGATTAAAAGAGGTCTTTGAAGAGACCTTTCCTATTCAAGATTATACTCAAAAACAATTTGAGCTCGAGTTCCGAGACTACAAATTGGATAAACCAAGATACAGAACAGGTCAGGAAGCTAAAGAAAATGATGATTCTTTTGATGCTCCTTTAAGAGTTAAAGTCCGCCTCAAAAATTTAAGAACGGGAGAAATCAAACAACAGGAAGTTTTTCTTGGCAATTTTCCTGTGATGACAGAGAAAGGAACTTTCGTTATTAATGGAGTTGAGCGAGTGGTAATTTCCCAACTTATTCGCTCCCCAGGAGTTTTCTTTACTGCAAGATCGTTGCAAGGAAAAAATTTTTTCGGGGCAAAAATTATTCCCTCCCGAGGTGCCTGGCTTGAGTTTGAAACTGACA
>JAHCRD010000013.1 GCA_020148085.1 Patescibacteria group bacterium
GCCGATTGATGTTTTAAGTGTTTCTTCAAAATTGAAAGAGAAAAATCAGTTTGAAGAAATTGGAGGGGCGAGCTATTTAACAAATTTGGTAAATTCCGTTCCAACCGCTTCCCATATTTTAAATTACGCCAAAATAGTTCAGCAAAAAAGAATTTTAAGGGATCTAATTGGAGCATCTCATGAAATCGGGATGATGGGTTATCAAGAATCAGAGGATGTTGATGTTTTGTTAGATAAAGCTGAAAAAAGGATTTTCAGTATTGCTCAAAAATCTTTAACTCAAGCTTTCACTCCGGTCAAAGAAACTTTAGAAGAAACTTTCAAAAGAATTGATGAGCTCAGCAAACACAAAGGAGGCTTGCGAGGAATTCCAACTGGTTTCAGAGCTTTAGATAATATTTTAGCCGGGCTTCAAAAATCTAATTTAATAATTTTAGCTGGGAGGCCAAGTTTCGGAAAATCTGCTATGGCTTTGGATTTTGCCAGACACATTGCCATTGAAGAGAAAATTCCGGTTGGGATTTTCAGCTTGGAAATGTCAAGGGACCAAATCGTTGACCGGTTAATTGCCGCTCAAGCAGACATTGATTTATGGCGATTGAGAACTGGAAGATTATCTGATGAAGGTGAAGATAATGATTTTGAAAGAATTCAAAAAGCAATGGGGATGTTATCGGAAGCTCCGATTTTTATTGATGATGCAGCAAGTTCTAATGTTTTGCAGATGAGAGCCATGGCAAGGAGATTGCAAGCAGACCAGGGCTTGGGACTTTTAATTGTAGATTATTTGCAATTAATGGAGCCAAGAAATCCAAGTTTTAGCATGGTCCAACAAGTCACTGAAGTCTCCAAATCCCTTAAAAGTTTAGCCAAAGAGCTTAATCTTCCGGTTCTGGCTGTCTCTCAATTATCAAGAGGGGTTGAACAAAGGAGTCACCAAATTCCAAGATTAGCCGACCTTCGTGAATCAGGGTCTTTAGATCAAGATAGTGATGTGGTGCTTTTTATTTATCGCCAAGATAAGTACAAGCCAGATACTGAAAGAAAAAATATTGCTGATATTATTATTGCCAAGCACAGAAATGGTCCGGTGGGCAAAGTTGAACTTTACTTTGACGAACCAAGAGTGAGCTTTAGAGACATAGAAAAAGGATACGGAGAATAGTTATGTTTCCACCTGCTATTCAAAAACTTATTGATTTGTTTTCAAAGTTTCCGACGGTTGGACCGAGAACTGCTGCTCGGTTTGTTTTTTATTTAATCAGAATTCCCAAAGAAAAAATTGAAGAACTGACAAAAGCCATTGAGGAGTTGAAAAGCAAAATAAAACTCTGCCCTCTCTGTGGCAATTCTTTTGAAGGTGAAGAGGAATTTTGCCCAATTTGCTCGGATGGGAGGAGAGATAAAACTTTAGTTTGTATCGTAGAAAAGGAGGTTGATTTGGAAGCAATTGAGAAAACGAAAAAATTTAAGGGAGTTTATTTTATTTTGGGAGGAACAATTTCTGGCTTTGAGAGAAAAAAAGCGAAAGAGAAAATAGAAGAAAGGGTTGAAAAATTAATAAATCGAATTAAAGAAGAGCAAAAAATTAAAGAAATAATTTTAGCTTTAAATCCAACAACTGAAGCTCAACAGACAATTTTATGGCTCCAGAGAAAACTCAAAGGGCTTAAAATAAAAATCACCCAGCTTGGCCGTGGCTTGCCAAAGGGTGGCGAATTAGAATACGCTGACGAGGAAACTTTATCTTCGGCTTTTGAAGCCAGAAAATAGAAATTAGGTTAATTAGGAATTAGAAATTTTCAATATTTCTATCTCAGTGAAGGGTTGGCGGTGGCCCTTTTTTACTTTGTAGCGCTTTTTTGGTTTATACTTAAAAATAATTACTTTCTTGCCTCTCCCCTGCTTCAAAACTTTACCGACAACTTTTGCTCCCTTAACTTTAGGAGTACCAACTTCTATTTTATTTCTTTTTTCTAATAACAAAACATCATTGAAGGTAATTTCTTTCCCTTCTTTCTTTTCTATTTTTTCAATTTTGATTTTATCACCGGGAGAAACAAGATATTGCTTCCCCCCGGTTTTAATAACAGCAAGCATGCTATTTTAACTTTTTTCTCTCCTCAGGTGATTCTAACTCTCCGAGGTGCTCAATTTTTCCTACCAATCTCCCGAATCTGCTTCTTGTTCTCTCTGAAGCGGTTTTTGCATGGTCAATATGACTGATTAAGGTAGATAATTCTCCATCAAATTTTATTGCTTCTTGCTGAACCGCTTTCATCCCCTCCAAAATCTTCTTTGCTCCTTCTTCAATTTTTGCTCCTTCAAGCCCCATCATGACAATCTTTAGAAAGTAATAAAAAGAGTTTGGTGAAACAAAATAAACTTTTTTCTGATGGGAGTAGTCAATAATTTCTGGTTGGTTTAAAGTAATTTCGTAGTAAATCGGCTCTGATGGCAGATACATTAAAGCAAAATCAACCGTTCCCTCTTGAGGTAAAATATATTTTCCAGCAATATCATCAATATGCTTTTTTATATCACGTAAGAACTCCTTTTGGAATTTTTCTTTTTCAGAACTTTCTTTCATCATCTTTCTAAAATTTTCCATGGGAAATTTTGAATCTATCGGAATGATTCCCTGATTTGTTTTAACCACCGCATCAACAACCTGGCCTTCTCGGAATTGATACTGTAAAGTAAAATTTTGTTTTGGCAGAACCTGTTCAAGTAAATCTCTTAAAACCTGCTCGCCAATATTCCCCCTCAACTTTGGCGAACGCAAAAATTCCTGGAATTCCCTTATTCCCCGACCAATCTCCTGAACCTTTCCCAACTGGTAAGCCATCTGGGAATAGCCATTTTCAAATTTCTTTCTCAGATTATCAATGTCTTGTTTTATCATTCCTAAAGGAACTTCCTCTTTAGGGGATTCTCTTAGCTTCTTGGTTTCTCTTTTAATATAAAAGACAGAAATGCCAACTCCTGCTACCACAATTAAAAAGACAATTAAAATAAAAATAAAATCAGACATAGATCATATCTATATTATTATTTTTGATAGAAAAATGCAAGCCCCTACTTTATCAGTAGTTGGAAGGCAATAAAAAGGGCGTAAATTCCCAATAAAAACAGGGCTTCTTTTCTGGTGATTTTGCGTTCGGTTCTGGCAAAAATGACAAAAGTCAAAGCAACGATTACGGTGAATAAAATTCCAACAAAATAAGGTGAAAAGTTGGCAATTTTTAAAGGAGAAATTAAACTAACAACCCCTAAAATTAAAGTTGAGTTGCAAACCACCGTTCCCATAAAATTCCCCAAAACCATCTCTTTGTGGCCCATTGTTATTGCTTTTACCCCAAAAGTCAGCTCTGGCAAGATAGTTCCCAAGCTGACAAAAAGAATACCGGTGGCAACTAACGGCAGATTAATGGCTCTGGCAAAAAAACTGGCTGATCTGACCACCCCTTCGGCTGATAACAAAAGTAATCCTATTCCTACAAAAAATATAGCAATTTCTTTTAAAAATAATTTAAATTGAGGCCAGTCACGCGTAAACTTATCAGTAAAAACTTTAGTGAATTTCTGTTTTCGCGGCAGAAGTTGTTTTAAATAAAAACCCAGGGCTCCGAGCAAAACTATGCCATCAACTCTTGAAACTTGACCATCTAACATCAAGAGGATTGGCAAAAAAGCAATCAGGGCGGTATAAAAAGAATCCTTTTTGGCAACTTGCCTTTTTAATATCAATCCTTGAGCCAGCAAAACCGCAACCGCCACTCCTAAAGTCAAATTCAAAATATTGGCCCCGATGACATTACCGAAACTTAACTGGGGAATTTTATAAAAAGCCGAGCTTAAACCGACAAAAAGTTCGGGTAAAGAAGTAGCAAAGGCCATCAAAATGAAAGCTACCAAAAACCCACTCCATTCTAAAGCCCGGGCAATTCTAACTAAAGACCTCACCACCCAAGTTCCCGACCTCACTAAAACTAAACAAGAACCAATAAAAATTAAAATATAGATCCAAGGCATAAGTAAGTAATTAATTATTAATTATTGATTATTAAATTTGGGTTTGATGTCGAGCAATGAAATAATATTTTGCTGTTTCAATAGCTACTATATTTACCAACCCAAGTCCAATTACAATTAACCAGTCAAAAAATCCCAAAGGAACGGTTTTCAAGACATTTTGAAGAACTGGCAGATATAAAGCAGCAGCAAGAGCTAAAAACCCAACTACACAACCCAAAATCAAAAGCTTGTTGTTGAAAAGACTGGTCTGCCAAATGTTTTTTCTTAAACTCTTACAGGAAAAAACATAAAACAGAGAATTACTGCCTAAGCAGGCAAAAATCATTGTTCGAATGTAATTTAAGTTTTCTTCGCCAAATTTTCCTAATAGCCAAAAAAACAGACCAAGAAGAATTAAATCGGTAAAAATTCCAATAATAAAGATGATAGCTTTCATCTCTCGGGTTAAAAGCGGAATCCTAATTCCTGAAGGTTTTTGAGCCATCAAATCTTTTTCTTTTGGTTCAAATGCTAAAGCAATGCTTGGTAGACCATCTTCAATTAAATTAACCCATAAAATTTGAACTGCTATTACTGGCAAAGGCAGCCGGGCAATGATACTCACTCCTATTAAAATCACCTCAGTGAAACTATCGGAAAGCAAATAAGTGATTACTTTTCGGATATTATCTAATATGGCTCGCCCTTCCTCAACAGCTGCGACAATTATAGAGAAACTATCATTTAGCAAAACTAAATCGGAAACTTCTTTAGCCACTGCTGTTCCAGAACCCAAAGCCACTCCAATATCAGCTTTTTTGAGAGCTGGGGCATCATTGATGCCATCACCAGTCATTGCCACCACCTGATTTTTAGCCTGCCATGCTTTAACAATTCTCATTTTGTGTTTTGGCTCCACCCTGGCAAAGACATTAATTTTAGCCAACTTTTTTTCAAGGTCTCGGTCTGAAATGTTGTCCAGTTCCTTTCCCTCAATAATGTTTTCTTTCTTCATTTCCAATCCTAACTCTTTAGCCACGGCTCTGGCAGTTAAAGCATGGTCGCCAGTAACAATAATTGGTTTCATTCCTGCTTTTTGGCAAATCTCAATTGCCTCTTTGACTTCTTTTCTCAAAGGGTCTTTCAAGCCAATAAATCCAACAAAAGTCAAATTATTTATATCCTCAATTTTAAGTTTTTCCTCTTTTGTTTTTTTGTAGCTGACGGCAATCACCCTTAATCCCTTGCTGGTTAAATCTTCTAAATCCTGATTTAATTTTGAACGAGTATTTTCATCAGCCAAACTCAACTCAATAATCTTTTCTGGCGCCCCGGAAACATACAAAACCTTGCCTTCTTTGTCCTCTTTTTCTTGGTGCAATGTGGCAATAAACTTGTTTTGGGTATTAAAAGGGATTTCATCAATTTTGGGAGATTCTTTTTCCAATTCGTGTTTGTTGAGCCCTGCGGCTTGGGCAGCTAAAATCAAAGCTTTATCAGTGGGCCTTCCCCTCAATCGCCAAAATGGTTTTAAATCCTGGGGATTCTCCACAAAGGCCTCATTACACAAGGTGGCAATTTTCAGAGTAAGATTTTTATCCTGACTCAAAACTTCCCCCACCTTCATTTTTCCCTCAGTCAAAGTTAAAGTTTTATCAGTGGCGATTATGGAGGTGCTTCCCAAGGTTTCAGCTGAAGCTAATTTGCGCACCAATCCCTTTCTTTGCAAAATTCTTTGCATGCCCAAAGCCAAAATCACGGTCATCGCTACTGGTAGCCCTTCGGGAATAGCAGCTATAGCTACGGCAATTGCCGTGGTAAACATCTCAACAAATTCTTTTCCCGTAGCCATCCCTGCAACAAAAATAAAAAAAGAGACAAAACCAATAAGCCAAGCTACAATCTTCGAAAAATGAGCTAATTTTTTTTGATAAGGGGTTTTTTCTTCTTTTGTTTCTCTGACAAAACGGGCAATTTTACCGATTTCAGTTCTTTCTCCAATTTCAGTAATAATTGCCTTGCCTTCCCCATCTTCGCAAGTACTTCCCATATAAACCATGTTGTCTCTGTCAGCTAAAGGAGTATCCTTGGATAAAATTTCAACTTTTTTATCAGCGGCCAACCATTCACCGGTCAAGGGAGCTTCGTTGATTTTTAAATTTGAACTCTCAATAACTCTGCCATCAGCTGGAACCTTATCTCCAGCTTTTAAAATAACAACATCACCAAGAACCAAATTCTCTTGAAAAATCTCTTTTCTCTCCCCTTTCCTCAAAACTGTAGCTCGGACTTTTAAAACTTTTTTTAATTCTCTCAAGGCATTTGAAGCCTTGTTTTCTTGGAAATAGCCAAAAATGGTGATTAAGAAAACTACGGCAAAAATGACTATGGTATCAGTCCATTCTCTACCCGTCAACCTCCACAAAACTAAAGTGACAATCCCGGCAATGACTAAAATATAAACCAAAGGGCTTTGAAATTGAGATAAAAATATCTTAACCCGTGGCAAAGGTTTCTCCTCTGGAAGCTTGTTCAAGCCAAACTCTTTTTGCCGAACCTCAACCTCGCTTTGGGAAAGCCCTTCTTTCGTATCCGTTCCCAAAATCTCAGCAACCTTTTCTGAAGAAAGATTGTGCCAATGATATTTCTTGACTTGGGGCATATTATCTTATTGTAATAAAAAAAGAGCTTTTTTCAAAGCCCCCTACTTCTTACAATCGATTCTATAATCGATTTTTTAGGGGGTTTTGCTTTTCTTAGAACTTTTTTAATAATAGATTTTCGAAATCTCTTTTCTTTGTTTAGTAGATTATTGGTTTTGGAAAATATTATTCGAAAATCTTTTATGAGCATTAATTCTTCCCGGATCTCTTTCTTGGTATTTGTTTTCTTCAAAATAAAATTTGCATAACAATCTTCATACTGTTTAAGAGTTTTGCAATTTAAAAAGTTTTGAGGCCCAAAGAGAACTTTGTCTTTCCTGCTTGCAGGACACAAGCCAGCAGAAAATATCCCTTTCCTTTCATTTTTTACTAATAAATAAAGAGGACAGTTTTTACAATCATTTTTACACTTTCGTACATCAACTGTATCATAAATAAATCGCCAGCCACGCCAATTATCAACGCAAACATTAATAAAGCCATCATATTTAGTGGATAATTCTTTGAATTTTTTAATAGCAAGTTTTAAGATTTTTTGATTCATATTTTTTGATAAAATAAAGGAGGAGACGGCTCAAGACTGAGTAATGGGTTTACAGCCTTAACTCCAGACCAAGAGCCGTCTCCTTTTGCTTAGTACTTTCCTGCATTAAATTATTCTACCAAGTCATTAATTTCCTTCCGCCTTTCGGAAAAGTTTAAGTAACTTTTCCTTTGTAGTCCAATCGTGCATATAACAGAGTGGGTAGGAGTCGAAAACCAACCCTAAGACTTCCCGCAGAGCAGCACAGCCCCCTAAGCAGTACTGCCAGTATTCACATTTAGCACAAGGGCCACTCTGGATATTTTCTTGCTTGCAGCTTTGGCGACGAGCTATCAGGCTGGGATGCGAGAAGATAACTTCAAGTGGGTTTGTTAGGATATTAAGCTGACGATCGAATTCATCAAGCAATGGAATACCGCTAGTGCACATTCTAATTCGACCATCGGCTTCCGTAAGCAAAGCTCCCTGCTTGAAAGCAACGCAACCCATCCCTACACCTTCTGGATTACGGCCCGTCAAGTGCGGCATCATAGGGATGTATGGTGAAATCCCATAGCGCTCATTAACTTCGGCCACTTCCCTGATGCAGGTCAAGATTTGTTTTTTGGTTGGAAAAAGTTTCAACCATTGTTGGAACGAATCTATCCTTACTGAAAATGGACATGTTGGAATCTCAAGATCCACAAAGAAGCCCATTTGCAGTCCAACCTCATAGACCTGCGGGGCAAAATCAATATTTATACCCCTAATTAGATTTTCAATTCCAACCCTGCCATTAGGGAATCCTGCAGCGAGCAGATTAAGAAGACCTTGCCACATTTCATCAACCGCCTCTTCTGAGGCACCGAGGAACTTGGCTTGAACCTTTTTTGGGGCAGGATCTTCTGGATTGGGAACATTGAGTTTACCGACAACCGTTATGTCTCCACCGATATCGAAAATCTGATCAGCAAGACCTGGTTTGCGGCCGAACTCTCTGAGGTTTGTATAAATCCAAACCTGGATTTTAGCCTCAACGCATAACCTAACCATCTGGAGAAATTGTGGATGGAGAGTTGGCTCTCCTCCCACAAAGTCAATTGATTTTCCTTCTCGTTCAACAAAGAGCCTCAAAATTTTCTCAAAGTTGGCTAAAGACATATGATTACCTCGCCAACTATTATCTGGCCAACTAAGGGTACCTTGGAGTACCCGATAGCAACCCAGACACCTGTTGTTGCAGATGTCTGTAACGCTTGCTATCCAGTATTTCCACTCTCTAATCCTCTCTTTCATTTCACTCCTCCTTCTTTTCTTTTTTCACAGGAAAGTACTAAGTTTTAAAGGTGCATTGGGCTTCTTATAAAAGAAAACCCCTTCCTTCTCGGGAAGGGGCTATTTTGATAAATTTTTAGAATATCAACACAACCCTTTCCCGAGAGAGGGAAAGTTGTGGTGATGAGCGTTCAATACCTTGTCTAATTGTTTTAATAATTTTGTAAAACTCATAACTTAAGCGCTTTCAGATTTTTTATTAAATCAATGTTTTTAATTGTTTTCTGCTCACCTGTGGCCATGTTTTTGAGAGTGACTTTATTCTCTTTTATTTCGGCTGATCCAATTATTATCACAAACGAAATATTCTTTTTGTTGGCATATCGAAACTGTTTGCTTAAATTACCTTCTCCTAAATAAATTTCTGTATTGATTCCTAATTTTCGAAGTTCATTTGTAAGTTTTAAGGACTGAATTTCAGTAGATTTATCAAAAACTGTTACTAATACTTGAGAAATAGCGGTTTTATTTGGAAACATTTTTAATGTATCCATGGCAGAAAAAATCCTGTCTATTCCAATCGAGACCCCCACTGCAGGAATTTCTTTTTCGCAAAACATTCCCATAAGATTATCGTAACGCCCACCACCAAACACACTACCAACTTCTGGACAATCTGAAATAATGGTCTCAAATACGGGTCCAGTGTAATAATCAAGCCCCCTGACAAGAGCTAAGTTAATCTTTAAATTTTCTTCTGGAATACCGACTTCTTTTGAGTAACCTAAAATAGACCCCAACTCTTCTATGCCTTTTATTCCTTCTGAATTGCCAGATAGTAACTCTTTAAGTTGGGTTAATATTTCCTGATTATTTCCTTTAATCTGAATAAATCTTAAAAATCTCTTGACCGTCTCTTTATCCAATCCTTTTTCCACTAATTCTTTTCTAACTTCTTCAATGCCAATTTTCTCAAGTTTATCTAGGATACGAAATACAACCGGAGATTGATTTTTATTTATTCCCAACTTAGAAATAAAACCATCTAAAATCTTTCGGTTATTAATTTGAATAACAAATCGTTTAAATCCTAAGGCTTTCATAGTTTCATAAATAAGATTAATAATCTCAGCATCAGCCATCATTGATGAAGTCCCAACAATATCTGGATCAAACTGAATGAATTCTCTAAATCTTCCTTTTTGAGGTTTCTCTGCCCGCCAGACCGGAGCAAGCTGATATCGTTTAAATGGCTTGGGCAGTTCAGGATACATTGCCATTACTCGAGCCAAAGGAACGGTTAAATCATAACGTAAACCTACCCCTCGACCACCATAATCTCTAAATTGATAAAGTAAAGTGTCAGATTCTTCTCCATATTTTCCTAATAAAGTTTCAGCGTATTCTAAAGCAGGGGTCTGTAATGGCTCAAAGCCAAATCTCTCGTAAACCTCTCTTACGATTTCAATTATTTTCTTTCGTAAAATCATCTTTTCTGGTAAATAATCTCTAAATCCCTTTAAAATTTTTGGTTTAATTTTTTCCATAATTTTGGGGTGGACGACGGGCCATGATCCCGCATTCCTAGCTCCACGGGCTAGTGTTCTGAACCAATTAAACTACATCCACCGTAGAAAACAAAAACTCCCATTCCTCTTACGAGAGAAAAACCAATAAGGTTTTTCTCAGAGGAACGAGAGCTTTTAAATAGAAACCTCCCGCGGTCCCATCCTCTTTCCCTGACACCAAATTTTGGTAACAGGACACTCTTGCTAATTCACGGTGAGTGACACCGTCTCAGCTTTTGCTCGAAAGCTTTCTCGCTGAGCCGCTCCAGAGGTGTGTTCAGAAGCTTTTCAGGTCCGGGCTCTCACTTTCCCCGGCTCGCTCTCACCTTAAATTATGCCTCTTACTATTCCTCTGTCCAAACGCGTTTGAATATTTAGTTTATCTATTCTGCATTATACTCCCCTTAAAATTCCTGTCAAGGGGTTTTTGATTCGTTATGTGGCCCTATCGGGAGTCGAACCCGAATTACCAGCTTGAGAAGCTGACGTCCTAAACCATTAGACGATGAGGCCAAGATAG
>JAHCRD010000014.1 GCA_020148085.1 Patescibacteria group bacterium
CAACAAAGTTGCTCCCATTGAACCAGCCAAACCAACGCAGATAGTTGAAACATCACAATCTACATATTGGACCGTATCATAAATTGCCAAGCCCGCCGTAACTGAACCTCCGGGAGTATTAATATAGAGTTTAATATCTCGATTAGGGTCTTTGGAAGCCAAAAACAAAATTTCCGCTATAACTAAGTTAGCTAGAGCGTCACTTATGGGTCCGGCCAAAAAAATAATTCTTTCTTCAAGTAATCTCGAAAAAATATCATAAACCCTTTCCCCTCTTTGAGATTTTTCAATAATTGTTGGAATAATTGGACTCATATTTTATTTTAAATTTTCTAAAATCTGAAAAACCTTTTCATTATATATTATACCTCTATAATACTCTTTGAGGCGGTCTAAGTCAATCTTCTCTCTGGCTTGGTTAACCCCGGGATAATTTTTCAAAAATCCATTTACTGCCTCTTCTATTTCTTTCTCGGAAACTTTGATTTCCTCTTTTCTGCCAATTTCTCTTAAAACCAAAAGGTCTTTAACTCGCTTTTGAGCTTGACTAGAAAAAGAATCTTTCACCTCCTTTTCTGTCTTTTGAATCTTTTTCAGATAATCAGAAAATGATGTTTTGAGGTCTCTGGCTATTTTTTGTTTTAAAGCTTCCATCATTTTATCTTTTTCTAAATCTAACAAAACTTGAGGGATTTCAAAATCTGAATTTTGGGCTATTTTTTCTAAAATCTCTCCTCTTCTTTTTTGAGTTTCTCCAATTTCTTTTTCTTTTTTTATCCCTTCTTTTAGATTTTTTCTCAAGTCCTCTAAATTCTCGAATTTCCCTAAACTTCGAGCAAAATCATCATTTAATTCAGGTAGCTCCATCAGCTGAACTTTTTTAAGTTTAACTTTAAAATTAATATTTTTTGAAGCTAAATCTTTTTTGAAATAATCTTTTGGAAAAGGTATTGTAAACTCTTTCTCTTCCCCTTTTTTCATTCCCTGAAGATTCTCTTCAAATCCAGGGACAAAATGGCCTTTAGCTAACAGAAATCCATCTTGAAAAACTTTGCCCCTTTCAATCTGGGGGGAAGAATATTCAATTTCCAAAAAATCTCCGCCTTTAGCTTCTCTATCTGAATCTTTAAATTTTGCTCTTGACCTTTGCAGCCAGTTTAAAGCATCTTCTGCTTCTTTCTCTTTGACAGAAACTTCTTTTTTTTCGACCTCTGCAGCAATCTTTTTGTAATCTGGTAATTTAATTTCTGGTAGAACATCAATCTTAGCTTTGAAACAAAATGGATTTTTAGGAGCTAATTTTAAAATTTCAACCCGAGGGACTCCTATGACTTCAAGTTTTTTTTCAAAAACGAATTCAGGATATTTCTCTTTTATTATAAGTTCGGCGGCTGTAGCTAAAATCTTTCCTTCACCAATTTCTCTTTCAACAACTTCCCTTGGGGCTTTACCTTGCCGGAAACCTTTAAATTCTAAATCCTTGCTGAGTTTTTGAGCAGCTTCATCTAAATAAGGTAAAAATTCTTGCCAAGGAATCTCAAACAAAATCTCAATTTTTGAATTTGCCAGTTTTTTAATTGAGGCTTTCACAATCTACAAATAGCTTATAAGCGCGAGGACACTTACCGAAGGGAGCATGGAGGGAGAGCGGGGGTGACTGAGACTAAGAAGTTCTGAGAAGTTAGTATTTAAGAGAAGCACTTTTTAAGGTAATCTTGTCCGTTGCTCCCTGAGGTAACGTGCCCGAGTGCAAGCTCCCCGAGGCAAGCTGGCCGAGCGCTAATTAGGCAAAGAGTAAGAATAGGGGAATGAAGATTAGAGAGACGACGCCAACGACTTTAATTAAGATATTCAGGGAGGGACCGGCGGTATCTTTAAATGGGTCACCAACCGTATCTCCAACCACACTGGCCTTATGGGTTTGAGAACCTTTTCCCCCCAAGTTCCCGGCCTCAATGTATTTCTTGGCATTATCCCAAGCTCCCCCAGCGTTAGCCATCATCACCGCCAAAAGAAAACCAGTAACTAAAGTTCCGAGCAGGAGCCCAGCCAGAGATTCAAGACCCAAAAATATTCCCACCGCAATTGGAACCGAAATTGCTAAAACTCCAGGCAAAATCATTGATTTTAAAGCTCTCCGAGTGGTGATATCTACACATCTGGAATAATCGGGTCTGGACTTCCCTTCCATCAGTCCTGGAATTTCTCGGAATTGCCGCCTCACCTCCTCAACCACTATAAATGCCCCTCGACTCACTGCCTTCATGGTCAAACTACAAAAAAGAAAGGGTAGGGCAGCCCCAATGAAAAAGCCTCCTATTACTTCGGGAGTAATAAGAGAGAGAGTCTCTAAATTTGCGGTCCTAGCAAAAGCAGCTAGCCAAGCTAAAGCAGCAAGACCTGCTGAACCAATAGCAAAACCCTTTCCGGTGGCAGCGGTTGTATTACCAACTGAGTCTAAAGCATCAGTTCTTTTTCTAACTATATCTGGCATCGAAGCCATCTCAGCAATTCCTGCAGCATTATCTACCACTGGTCCGTAACAATCAGCTGACAAATTAATTCCCAAAACCGAGAGAATTCCGACTGAAGAAACAGCAATGCCAAAGAGACCGGCAAACTTGTAGACCAAAATCATGCCTATTCCCACTCCAAGAGCTGGGATGACAACGCTTACCAAACCCTGAGAAAAACCTTCAATAATGTTTAAGGAAGCCCCAGTTTTGGAGGCTCTGGCAATCGATAAGACCGGAGAATATTTATCTGAAGTATAGTATTGGATGGAATAACTTAATAAGATTCCAATAGCCAATCCTATGACAACCGCAAAGAAAACTCCCAAATCTTTCAAGATATATTGGGAAATAAAATAGGCAGAAATTACCATCAATCCATTGGCTAAAATCATCCCTCTTTGCATTGCTTTGCGAATTTTTTCTGTCTGTTGTTGAAAACTAAGCTCAGCAGAAGCCCCGCCTTTGGCGGACTTTTTTATCCTAATAAAAAAACTGCCAATAATTGAAGCTAAAATCCCAGCTGAAGCTAAAAAAATAGGAAAAACGAAACCTCGAACCCCATAAAGAGGCACTCCAATCACCGTGGTGGCAGCAATTGCTGAAACGTAGGATTCAAATAAGTCAGAACCCATACCAGCTATGTCCCCAACATTGTCTCCTACTGCATCAGCAATAACTGCTGGGTTTCGGGGGTCATCTTCTGGTATCCCTTTTTCTATTTTTCCGACTAAATCAGCACCAATATCAGCTGACTTGGTATACATCCCTCCACCAACCCTCAAAAAAAGAGCAATCAAAGAGCAACCGAAAGCGAAACTTATTAGAACTTCAGGGGCTTTAAATAAAAGCCAAACTAAAATTATTCCCAAAAGTCCTAAAGAGGTGACAAACATTCCTATCACTGTTCCTCCATGGAAAGCCATTCGAAATCCTTCTGATAATGATTTGAGAGCAGAATTTGCTACTCTACCATTGCTCTTTGTAGCTACCATCATCCCCAAAAACCCGGCTGTTGCTGAAAGTGTCGCTCCTATCAAGAAAGCGAGACCTGCTTTGAACTCAATTAAAATCCCCAAACAAAGAGCAATAAGAACCAGAATTAAAAACAAAATCTTAAATTCTCTTTTGAGAAAAGTTATTGCCCCTTTTCGGATAGCCGAAGAAATCTCAACTATTTTATCAGAACCTTCAGAACTTTTTTTAATTTGTAAAAATGAAAAAAGGCCAAAAATTATAGCCAAGATAGAAATACTAAATGGCAAAATTAACATATTATTTTCGGAATATAATTATTCAACCTTGCCGAAATCAAGGTTCTGCCGAAGGCAGGTTCTTATAATTCCGCATAAGTAGTTAATCAATAGGAATTTCAAGGTTCTGCCGAAGGCAGGTTCTTATTTTTGGCATTTTTTACAGAAGGCTGCTTGAGGATAAGCTTTCAACCTTGCTTGAGAAATTGGTTTTTTGCATTTCTCACATATTCCATATCGTCCTTTCTTCATTTTCTCTAAGCTCTCACTTATTTTTTTCAATTCAAGTTCTAAAGTATATCCAACAGAAAGTAAATTTCCATATTCTTCAACCTCATCTGCTTCTTCTTCTAAATTCCCACCATCAAATTCAGGATAGGAAGTAATCCAATCTCCTTTAACTTTTTTGCTCCTCTTAGCAAAAGCACCTAATTGCCTCTCTAATCTCCTTTTCTCCTCTTCCAATTTTATCTTTAGTTTCTCTTTTAATTTTTTATTCATCATAGGTATCTGTGTAGAAGTAAGTACAAAGCTACCCCAACCCCAACAATTGAAAGGAAGATTAGGATTCTCACCAAAAGTTTCTCTGAAGGGGAAGGTTCTTTGACAACCGGTCTGAAGACAATCTCTTTTTTTACTTTCTGACTCAATGGGAGTCTTTCTATTTTCTTTTCTTCTTCTCCTGAAACTCTAGCTAAAAATCTTTCTCTTTCTTTCTCCTCCTCTGGTGAAATTTTAGTTAATTCTTTTAATATCTCCTCTTTTGAGACAGGTCCCTTGACTTCTATCTTCTTTTTCTCCTCCTCTCTGGCTCTTTGTTGAATCCCTTCAATTTTCTTTTTTTCTTTAAATTCTTTTTCTTTTGTTCGAGCTCCTCTCCTAATCTCTTCAATTTGTCTTGCTTCGATCTCTCTTTTTTTCCTCTCCCCCTCAGTCCTAATCCTTTTTTCTTCCTCAATTCTTCTTTTTTCTTCTTCTCTCAATTTCTTTTCCATCTCCTCCTTTGGTCTTCTTTCAATCTCCTCAACTTCTCTTTCCTCAGGAGGTTTTTCTTCCTCCTTTTGGGCAATTATTTTCTTTCCCTCCTCAATCCCAAACTCAATCAAAATTCCTATCTCTTCCAATCTCTCTTTTAATTTTCTTTCCTTGGTTGAATTTTCCTGATAATCGAGATTAATCTCTTCGATTTTTTCTGCTACGAGATTCATCCTCTTTTCAACATCCCACCTTGCTTTTTCTATTTCTTTTCTTTTTTCTTCGATCTCCCATCTTCTTTTTTCCAAGTTCCTTTCTTCTTCTCCAGAAATAGCTTCTTTTTCTCTCTCTTCAATTTCCCTTTCCCTTTGCTCAATCTCTACTTCTTTTTCCTGAATTTTTCCGAGTTCTATTTTCAACTCGATTTGTTTTTCCTCTTCCTGAGAGATTTTCTGCTCTCTCAGCTTTTGGTTTTGTTGCAAAGAAATGATTGCTGCTTCAATCTCCTCTTTCTCATCTTTCAAACTTATTTGCTCAAGATTCTGAATAATCTCCGCTTTCTTTTTCTCCAAGCTTTTTTCTTTACTCAAAATTTCTTCCAGAGAATCCTCGATTCTTTGAAGAGTTTTTCTAATTTTCTCAATTTTTTGTTGCTGGGCCCATTTTTCTTCCTCGATAGCTCTTCTTCTCCGTTCGATAATCCATCGTTTCCTTTCTGCTCGGTGTCTTTCTTTGGATGTTGGAGCTTCTCTTTCCTCACTTTCAATCTTTTTTTCTTCTTCTTCAATTTTAGTTTCTTCTCTGGTAATTTTTCCTAAAACATCCTCAAGTTTGGTTATCTGTCTCTCAAGAACTGCTCTTTTTGCCTCTAAGGGTCTTTTCTTTACCGGGAAAGATTTAAGGATTCTTTCAATTTGGCCTTTCCCAGCCACCAACTCTCCCTTCCTTTTTCTTCTCTCTCTTTTTTCCTCTATCTCTTGCTTTTTCTCTTCCTCTTTTCTCCCCTCCTCTTTCTCTACCCTCCTTTCCTCTTCTCTTATTCTCCTTTCCTCTTCCTCTACTCTCTTCTTTCTTTCTTTGGCCTTTCTCCGGATTTCCTCAATTATCTCTTCTTCTCTGAGTTCAGCAACTCTCCTTCCCTCCTCAGCCTTAGCCCTCCTTTTTATCTCCTCTACAATTTCTTTCTCCTTTTCAATCTCTTCTCTTTTCCTTTCAGCTTCAATTCTTTCTTTTTCAAGCCTCTTCCTCTCTTCCTCTCTTCTCTTCTCTTCAATTTCTCTGGCTATCTTCTCCTCTATTTTCTCCTCTTCAACTTTTTCCTCGGCAACTCTTTCTCCTTTCAATTGCTGAATATCCTCTCCCATAGTCAAAAATACCCCTTGTTTAAGAACTTGAGAAAGTTTTTGTTTATTAATTAAAATAGGTTTTTTATTTTCTTTTTCGACCATAATAGTTTTTGGGTCGGAATCCAGCTTGTTTTGCTGAAAGATTAATCCTTCCCAGCTCATCAATGTTTATTACCTTAACCGGAATAATATCTCCTTCTCGAACCACATCCCTTACTTTATTTATCCTCTGAGAGATAAATTCGGAAATGTGAACCAGTCCTTCCTGTCCCGGGAAAATTTCAACCATAGCTCCGAAATCTAAAATCCTCTTCACTTTCCCCTGAAAAACCTCCCCAACCTTAATTTCTTTGGTGATATTTCTTATCCAATCAACAGCTTTTTTTGCTGCTGTCTCCTTTTCTGCTGTCACATAAACTTTCCCTGACTCCTCAATATCAATAGAAACTCCGCAATTCTCAATTATTTCATTGATTACCTTACCCCCAGGCCCTATTACTAATCCTATTTTACCAGGATCAATTTGTAAAACATAAACTCTTGGAGCGAAAGGAGAAAGTTTGGGGCGCGGTCGGGCAAGAACCTCCTTCATTTTTTCTAAAATTTCAAGCCTGGCTCTTTTCGCCCTCCCTAATGCCTCATTTAAAATCTCCAGGGTTATTCCATTAGTTTTAACATCCATTTGTAAAGCAGTTATTCCTTTTTGGCTGCCTGCTACCTTGAAATCCATATCTCCAGAAGAATCTTCAGGTCCTTGAATATCAGTTAAAATTTTCCATTCACTGTCCGATTTTTTAATCATTCCTACGGCAATCCCAGCAGCCGGCCTTTGGATTGGAACCCCCGCATCCATCAAAGCCAAAGAAACAGAAGAAACGGAAGCCATACTGGTTGATCCATTTGAAGAGAGAACCTCTGAGACCACTCTTATAGTATAAGGGAAATCGTCAAAGCTTGGAACCAGATTACGAAGAGCCTTCTCAACTAACATTCCATGTCCAATCTCCCTTCTGCCCGGACCCCGCAAGGGTCTAACCTCCCCGGCTGAATAGGGAGGGAAATTATAATGGTGGATAAATCTTTTTTTGCCTGAAATCTCCATCCCCTCTAAAAGTTGCTGATCCCCAGGAGCTCCTAAGGTTAAAATGGACAAAATCTTAGTTAAACCTCGAGAAAAAAAACCAGAACCATGAGTTCGTGGTAAAATCCCAGCCTTAATTTCTATCTCTCTAATCTCATCTAATTTTCTTCCATCAGGCCTTTTTCCTTTTTTTAAGATATTTTCTTTGAGAATTCTTTCTTTCTCTTTTTCAAAAATATCTAAAGCTTGTTCAATTTTCCCCGCACCAGAAACTTCGTTTCGGTGCGGGACTAGTCCAGCACCGAGCTTTGCTCTGGTGCTGGGTTCTTCCCCAAGCTCCTTCTCGATCTTCTCTCGGAGTTCCTCTTCCAAACTTTCCAAATCGCTATTTCTTTTCTGTTTCTCTTTTTGATATAAAGCTTTTTCTAATTTCTTTGCCAAAAATTTTTTGGTCTCTGCTTGAAAAGCTGGGTCGACTTCAGGAGTGGGAATCAAAATTTTCTCTTTAGCCATCTTTCTGGCTATTTCTTTTTGGAAATCAATTAAATTTTTAATATATGGTAAAACAAAATTGTAGGCTCGGGCAATTACTTTCTCTGAAATTTCTTTGCCATCCCCCTCAATCATATTAATTAAAATCTCATCCTCCTTTTCTATCCCAGCAAAGATTAAATCCAATTCTCCATTTTCTCTCTCTTCATAATCTGGGTTTAAGATAAAATTTTCTCCGATTTTTCCAATTCTTACCACCCCAACTGGTCCCGGCCAAGGAATTTCAGAAAGGGAGAGAGCCAAAGAACTTCCCACCAGTCCTAAGGTTGCTGGATCATTTTTTTCATCCCAGCTTAAACAAGTAGCAATGAGTTGAACCTCGTTTTTTAGATTTTCTGGGAAAAGGGGGCGAACTGCTCTGTCAATCATTCTTGAAATTAAAACTGCTTCTGCTGAAGGTCGTCCTTCCCTACGGATAAATCGAGAGCCTCCAATCTTCCCGGCAGCATAATATCGTTCTTCATAATCACAAGTTAAAGGAAAAAAACCCAGCTCAGTCTTTTCTTCCCCTATTTGAGCTGTGCAAAGAACCGAAGTTTCCCCAGACTTCATCAGACAACATCCCGAGGCTTGAGCAGCCAACCCTCCAACTTCAATTTTAATTTCTTTCTCTCCTAATTTTATTTGAAAAGAATCTTTTTGCATTATTTTATTTTATCGGGAGTAAATATCTTTTGGGGTTCTCTCCAATATCAAAAAATTCATCAGCTGCTTCTTTCAATTTTAAGGAAGCTGTTCTGCCAAAAGCCATCACCTCCACCCTTTTACCCTGGTTCCTTAAATACTCAACTAAAGGAATAAAATCTCCATCCCCAGAACAAAGGACAATAACATCAATATTTGGAGAGGTTCTGATAGCATCGATAACTATGCCTACATCCCAATCAGCTTTTTTTTGACCTCCATAAAATTCCTGAAGATCTCTAATCCGTGTCTCAATTCCTAATTTAGTCAAGGCTTCAAAAAAAGCTCTTTCTTCTCCACTTTTAGTTCGAACAACATAAGCAAAAGCTCGAATAAGTTTCCTTCCCCCAATAGCTCCGTTTAAAATCTCTTTGAAGTTAACTCGACCTCCATAAAGATTTTTTGCTGAGTGATAGAGATTTTGAACATCAATCAAAATTTCGACGCGTTGTTCTCTTGGCTTTATTATCATGATTTTTTAAGTCCCAGTTTCTTCAAAATACTATTGTATCTTCTGATGTTTTCTTTTTTTAAATATTTTAAAAGTTTTTTTCTTTTTATAACCATTTTCAAAAGGCCTCTGCGCGAGTGGATATCCTTTGGGTGTTTTTTTAGATGGGCAAGGATTTTTTTAATATCTTCAGTTAATAGGGCAACCTGAATATCAGCTGAACCAGTATCAGCCTGATGAAGCTCATATTTTTTGATTATTTTAGTTTTTTCCTCCGGAGTAAGCATATTTTAGTGCCCCCACCAGGATTCGAACCTGGATTAACTGCTTAAGAGGCAGCTACTTTCCCATTAAGTTATGGGGGCTTAGGGAGATGGAGGTGGAAGTTCTATGGGACAATTAATGGTAAAAGAGTTGCCGGTGAACCAGTCCTTTAAAGGATTGGTGTTAGCTAATCCAATCATTGCAAGAACAACGCCAATAATTAGATAAGCAGCAAAAATTATAATCAAACCTATTACCACTGAGGTTATTAAACTTTTTGCTTGGGAGAGCATTTTCGGTCCTCCTTTTATTCCACCAGGAAGCAATTCTGCTCCACCGAATTGGGAAAACATAAACATTATCCCACCAACAACTATCATCAAAACCGCAATTGGGATAACAATATACTTTACAGTAAAGTCAATTATTCCATCCAACATGACAAAAAAATGACAGAACTGACATCTAATCTCTTTGAGCCTCGTAGTCCCACAAATTTCTTTAAACGCTTTATTTGAGCTAATATCTTCCTCCTCTACCTTTTTTTGCGCCTCTTTAAGCAAATCCCTACAACTATCTTTATCAAAGGCGCCTACGCAAACTTCCTTCCCGCAAGGAACTAAACCATTGTAACAGGCACCTTCGGAATCGGCTTGGTAAAACCCAGCCGAACTTACCAAAGGAAAAAACAAACCTCCCAAAAAAACAATTAAAAACAATAGGACTAATTTTCTCATTTATTAAATGATAACAAATTTTTTATGAAAATAAAAACTCTACTGCCCTTGCTAGGATTCGAACCCAGAACTCGAAGTCCGAAGCTTCGCATGATATCCGTTTCACCACAAGGGCATCCACCTTATTAAATGTACCAAAAACATTGAAAAAAATCAATTTTTCGGGCATAATAAACCTATGAAAATCCCAAAAGAAGTAAAGTTTGTTATTGATAAAATTAAAAAAAGTGGCTTTGAGGCTTATGTTGTTGGGGGTTGTGTTAGAGATATCTTGCGAGGAGTTGAGCCTAAAGATTGGGACATTGCAACAAATGCCCGACCAGAAGAGATTGGTAAAATTTTTTTAAAAGGTTTTGCTGACAACAAATTTGGCACAGTGA
>JAHCRD010000015.1 GCA_020148085.1 Patescibacteria group bacterium
GTTTCTGGGGAGCGGCGCGAAGGTTGCCGAAGGCAACCGCCTGCCGAAAGGCAGGAAGAACGGAGCGACGCTTTCGCGTACTTAGCTAGGTAAGCAAACCGTACAACTATGCCAAGAGAATATCCAATAGAGAAAACCCGGGATATCGGAATTATCGCTCATATTGATGCTGGGAAAACCACAGTGACCGAGCGAGTTTTGTTTTATACTGGAATCTCTCATAAGATTGGAGAGGTTCATGATGGGGAAGCTATTATGGATTGGATGGCTCAAGAGAAAGAGAGGGGGATTACTATTACTTCAGCAGCCACCACTTGCCATTGGGTACCAAAAGACATTGAAAGGAAAAAGGGGAATGAGTGTCGAATTAATATCATTGACACTCCAGGCCATATTGATTTCACAGCTGAAGTCCAAAGATCGTTGAGAGTGTTAGATGGAGCAATTGTTATTTTTGATGGCACAGCCGGGGTTGAAGCTCAGTCAGAAACTGTTTGGTACCAGGCGGATTTGTACAAAGTTCCAAGAATTTGTTTCTTAAATAAAATGGATAAAGTGGGAGCAGATTTTGAAAAGAGCTTGCAAAGTATTCGAGAAAAACTCTCCCCCAAGGCAGTCCCTTTGCAAATTCCTATTGGGGAAGCTGAAAAATTTAAAGGAGTAATTGACCTTTTAAATGAGAAAGCTTTATATTTTGAAGGAGATTTTGGCCAAAATGTGGTGGAGAAAGATATTCCTCAAGATTTGAAAGAAAAAGCGCAAGACGCTCGAAAAAAAATGCTAGAGAAAATTGCTGCTGAAGACGAAACTTTATTAGAAAAATTCTTAGAGAAAAAAGAAATTTCTCCTCAAGAAATTCGAGAGGTTCTAAGAAAGGCTACCCTGGAATACAAGCTTATTCCAGTATTTTGTGGAGCAGCTTTGAGAAACAAAGGAATTCAACCTTTACTTGATGGAATCTGTTATTATCTTCCAAGCCCAAAAGATCTCCCTCCGACCTCAGGTTCTTGTCCAAAAACAGGGGAGGAGATTTTAAGAAAACCTGAAGATTCAGAACCTTTTTCAGCTTTGGTTTTCAAAGTGGCATCCGATCCCTATGTTGGCAGCTTGAGCTATTTCCGAGTTTATTCAGGACATTTGACTCGGGGATCGTATATTCTTAATTCAGTAAGTGGAGAGAAAGAAAGGATTGGCAGAATTTTAAGGATGCACGCTGACTCAAGAATTGAATTAGAAGAAGTTTTTGCTGGGGATATTGCAGCCACCATCGGGCTAAAAAATACGACCACCGGCCATACTCTTTGTGCGGAGACTCATCCAATTTTACTTGAGAAAATTATTTTTCCCGAACCCGTTATCTCCATCCGAATTACTCCTGAAACCAAAGCTGATCAGGAGAAGTTGGCTCAGGCCCTGAAAAAATTAGCTGAGGAGGATCCAACTTTCAAAACAAAAATAGACCTTGAAACTGGGGAGACCATCATTTCTGGGATGGGGGAGCTTCATTTAGAGATTCTTTGTGATAGAATGAAAAGAGAATTTAAAGTCGGAGCCGATGTTGGTCGGCCCCAAGTAGCTTACAAAGAAACCATTTGCCAGGAAGCTGAAGCTGAAGGGAAATACATTCGACAATCTGGTGGGAGGGGGCAATACGGACATGTTTGGTTGAGAATAAAACCTAAAAAGAGAGGGGAGGGATATGAATTCCAAAATGCTATAAAAGGAGGAATCATTCCCCAAGAATTTATTCCAGCAGTGAAAAAAGGAGTTAGAGAGGCTATGGACAAAGGAGTTTTGGCTGGTTATCCAATGGTTGACATGGAAGTTGCCCTCTTTGATGGTTCTTTCCATGAGGTTGATTCTTCAGAAGTTGCATTTAAGATTGCCTCGGTTGAGGCCTTGAGAGTGGCCGCCAAAAGAGCAAAACTAATAATTCTCGAACCAATTATGAGAATTGAAGTGGTGGTGCCTTCAGAATTCTTCGGAGATACTATTGGGGATTTGAATCGAAGAAGAGGGGTGATTGAAGAAACAAAAGATAGGGGGAAGTTGAAAGTAATTGAAGGTAAAGTTCCTTTGGCTGAGATGTTTGGCTACGCCACGACCCTGCGGTCCTTGACTCAGGGCCGAGGAACCTTTACAATGGAATTTGCCCGATACGATAGAGTACCAGATAACATAGCTCAGGAGATTATAGAGGGTAAGAGGCGTTAAATATATATGGATTTTGAGCAAATCAAAAACTTAATACCCAAAAATGGTGAAAAATATATTATTGTTGAGAACGGAAAGCCAGTTTTGGTTTTAATGTCTTTCGAAGATTATAAAAATAATTTTTCTCCGGTGCAAAAAGAAATCGAATTTAAAGAAAAAGCTCCCAGAATTTCAGAAAAAAGCGAAGGCGAATTAACCTTAGAAGATTTACCCTTTTGAGTCCTTGACTTTTATTTTTAATTTTATAAGATAATAATATAAATAAATTTAATCCGAATACTACGAATTTTTATTCGAATGCTGCGAATTCGTGACATTCGCATATCATTTGTAGATTCGCATTATATTCATGGCAGAAAAAGCAAAGTTCGAAAGGAAAAAGCCCCACTTAAATATTGGGACTATTGGCCATGTCGACCATGGCAAAACAACTTTAACAGCAGCCATTTTGAAATACACCAAGCTGAAAGGTCTTTCAGCAACCGAGAAAACAGTTGAAGAAATTGACTCAGCTCCAGAAGAGAAGGCTCGAGGTTTAACTATTAATATCTGTCACACCGAGTTTGAGACTGACAAAAGACACTATGCTCTAATTGACTGCCCAGGACATGCTGACTACATCAAGAATATGATAACTGGGGCTGCTCAAATGGATGGAGCAATTTTAGTGGTTTCTGCTGCTGATGGTCCTATGCCCCAAACCAGGGAGCATGTTTTGTTAGCTAAGCAAGTGGGCTTGGGTTCTTTGGTGGTATATTTGAACAAAACCGATCAGGTGGATGATCCAGAAATGATAGATCTTGTTGAGTCAGAGATAAGAGAACTTTTGAAAAAATATGAGTTCCCCGGCGAGAAAATCCCTATAATTCGTGGCTCAGCCCTTAAAGCTTTAGATGCTAAAGGCGTAGAAGATGAAACAATGAAATCGGTTAGAGAATTACTCAATAAAATAGACGAAAGCATTCCCGAGCCGACCCGAGCAATAGAGGAGCCATTCCTGATGGCAATAGAGGATGTTTTCTCAATTGCTGGAAGAGGAACAGTTCCTACTGGAAGGATTGAGAGAGGAGTGATTAAACCAGGCGAGGAAATAGAAGTAGTAGGACTGAGGCCAACTCAAAAAACAACTGCTGTCTCCATTGAGATGTTCAATAAAATCTTGGATGAAGGAAGAGCTGGAGATAATGTTGGAATTTTGCTCCGAGGACTTAAAAAAGAAGATATTGAAAGAGGCCAAGTTTTAGCAGCTCCCGGAACAGTAACTCCTCACACTGACCTTGAAGCAGAAGTTTATATTTTAACCAAAGAAGAAGGTGGGCGTCATACTCCATTCTTTTCTGGTTATAAGCCCCAATTTTATATTAGAACTTGTGATGTAACCGGAGAAGTTACTTTGCCTAAAGGAACAGAGATGGTGATGCCTGGAGACACCGTAAACTTGAAAATTAAATTGATAGCTCAAGTCCCTTTAGAAGAGAAACAAAGATTTGCCATCAGGGAAGGAGGAAAAACTGTTGGAGCAGGAGTAGTAACCAAGATAGCTAAATAAAATGGCGAAAAAAACCGCTAAAGAAATTGAGATTCCCCCCATACTTAAAATTAAGCTCAAAGCTTACGATCATAAGGTTATAGATGCAAGTTGTCGTCAGATTGCTGAAATAGCTACCAGATCTGGAGTTGAGGTTGCGGGACCTATTCCCTTGCCAACTGAAATCCACAAATATACAGTGAATCGATCAAGTTTCATCCATAAAGATTCCAGAGAACAGTTTGAGATGAGAATTCACAAAAGATTGATTGAGGTTCCAGCTCCAAATCAAAGATTTATAGGAGCTTTGAGAGATTTGAATCTTCCAGCTGGAGTTGAGATCGAAGTGAAAACGACATAATATAATATTATGAGAATTTGTTTTTAAAAATAATTTATCATTTTTGAGCGACTATCCATTTGAAATACCGGGTTAGTTGCCCGGTATTTCATTAGGAGATAGAAATATGACAAAGTTTATTTTAGGTAAAAAATTAGAAATGAGTCAAATTTTTGAGGATGGTAAAGTTGTGCCTCTAACTTTAATTACTGCTGGTCCTTGTTTTGTTACTCAAGTAAAGAAAAAAGAGAGAGATGGTTATAGTGCTTTACAGATTGGCTTTGAAAAATTAAAGCCAAAAAAGGTAAAAAAACCAGAGAAAGAAAAGCCCTTCCGTTATTTAAAAGAATTTAAAAATAAAATTGAAGAATACAAGATTGGTCAAAAGATTGATGTTTCAATTTTCAAAGAAGGAGATAGGGTTAAAATTTCTGGAATTAGCAAAGGTAAAGGATTTGCTGGAGCTGTCAAAAGATGGGGATTTTCTGGCCGAGGAGCTACTCACGGAGTAAAACATGAGCATCGGACCTTAGGCTCGGTCGGAAGCACTGACGCTGAAAGAGTCTTTAAGGGAAAGAAAATGCCAGGAAGAATGGGCGCTGAAAGAATAACTGTTTCAAATTTAGAAATAGTTAAAGTAGACCCAGAAAATAATTTAATGGCAGTTAAAGGAGCAATTCCTGGAAGAAGGGGAACCCTGTTAGAAATTAAAAGTGAAAATTGAAAAATTAAAAATTACAGTTTAAAATTAAAAATTTTGAACTTTGAACTGTAACTTTTCACTTTTTACTTTGCATTTTGAATTTTTAGTATGCTTGTCAACACATACAATCAAGAAGGTAAAAAGACAGGACAAACGAGATTACCTAAGGAAATTTTCGATATTGAGATAAACCCTGACTTAGTTCATCAGGTGGTGGTTTCGCAGATGGCAAATCGGAGGCAAAGAATTGCTCACACTAAAGAGAGAGGAGAAGTAAGGGGAGGGGGGAGAAAGCCCTGGGTTCAAAAAGGCACAGGACGTGCTAGGGCCGGGAGCATTCGTTCGCCTTTGTGGAAAGGAGGAGGAGTGACTTTCGGACCCAGGAAAGAAAAGGTTTTTAAGAAAAAGATTCCCAAGAAGATGAAAAGAAAGGCATTGTTGATGGTTCTTTCAGGGAAAGCAAAAAATAACCTTCTGGTTTTAATGGATAAATTGAAAATTGAGAAACCAAAGACCAGGCAGATTTCAGAAATTTTAAATAAACTTCCTTGCAAAACTCAGAACACCTTGATTGTCTTGTCGGAAGTTAATCGAAATTTAATTTTGGCTGCTAGAAATATTCCCAAGGTTGAGACAATTGAGGCAAGAAATCTTAACTCACTCGATTTACTTTCTTTTAAATATTTGATAATACCCAAAGACACAATAAAAGTGATAAAAGAAACATTCATTAAATAAGAACCTGCCTCGCTTTCGCTCGGCAGAACCTTGATTTCGGCAAGGTAAAAAGATTATATTCCGAAAATAAATCTATGTCAGTTTTAGATTTTTTCAAAAGAAAGAAACCCCAAAAACCCGAGAAACCTCCAAGACCCAAAAAACCAAAGGAGAAGATTGAGAAAAAACCAGAAAAAAAGGAGGGAGTTTTAACCCAACCCCCTAGACCAAGAAAAAAAGAGACAGGAATGGCTCCTTTGATTTTAAAATCTGCCCATGTTACAGAGAAAGCCACAGACTTAACAAGAGAGAATCAATACGTGTTTAAAGTTTTTCCCAGAGCCACCGAACAAGAGATTAAAAAAGCGGTTGAGGAAGTTTATGGGGTTGATGTCTTGAAAGTGAGAACAATTAAGGTGCGGAGAAAGCAGAGAAGGTTAGGGAGAACTTTAGGCTGGAGAAAAGGATACAAAAAAGCAATAGTTACTTTAAAAGAAGACCAAAAAATAGAGATATTACCGAGGTAATCGCTCGGGCAGATTTCCTCGGGGAGCCGCTGTCAGCTGCAAGTGCTAATACCATTCTTTCGCCCAGCTGCAGCTTACTCTCGCCAAGCTTCACCAACTTCCTCACAGAAATACAATCTATATTCTGGGGTTTAGCTGCGAGATACTCCCCTCGGAAACTACCCTCGCGCTTACTTTATTCGTATATTCGTATAAATTAAATTCGTAATTCGTAGGGTATATGAAAACAATTTTAACAAAAAAAGAGCCAGAGAAGAAACTATTGAGAGGATTAAGGAAGAGGGGAGGGAGAGGGAAGTCAGGAAGAATTACAGTCCGTCACAAAGGTGGAGGAGCTAAACGACTTTACCGAAAAATAGAATTCGGCCAAGAAAAACTTGGTCAAACCGCCAAGGTCAAGAATTTAGAATATGACCCAAACAGAACCAGCTTCATTGCTTTACTTTCTTACAAAGATGGCCAGAGGTGTTATATTTTAGCTCCTCAGGGATTGAAAGTCGGAGACGAAATAATTTTTTCAGAGAAAGCGCCTTTGAAACCAGGAAATAGAATGAAACTCAGAAATATCCCGGTGGGAACAATGATTTACAATATTGAACTTACTCCTGGGAAGGGAGGAAAGATAGTTCGAGGAGCTGGAACCTCAGCTCAAGTTATGGCTCAAGAAGGGAACTACACCCACCTAAAAATGCCATCTTCAGAACTGAGGAAGATTCTCAATCAATGTTTTGCTTCGATTGGAGAAGTTTCTAATCCTGAGCATCGGTTTCGCAAGCTTGGGAAAGCGGGAAGAGCGCGATTGAAAGGAAAAAGACCCACTGTCCGAGGCTTAGCTATGGTCCCTGCCTCTCATCCTCATGGAGGAGGAGAAGGAAGGGCTCCAATAGGATTGAAGCATCCCAAAACTCCTTGGGGAAAGTTAGCCAGGGGAGGAAAAACCAGAAAGAAAAAATGGACAGATAAATTGATAATACAAAGACGTAAAAAGAAAAAGTAATATGGCAAGATCACTTAAAAAAGGTCCATATGTAGACGAAAAGCTATTAAAGAAAATCTCCAGATTAAAAAAAGGAGACAAAACTATTGTCAAGACTTGGCAGAGAGCTCAGACCATCACTCCCGAGATGGTTGGTTTTACCTTTGGGGTTCATAACGGCAAAGAACATGTGCCAGTTCAGATAACAGAAGAAATGGTTGGTCACAAGTTAGGCGAGTTTGCTCCAACAACCAAATTTCAAAGACACGGTGGTAAGATACAGAGAGAACTTGAAACAAAAGAAAGAGAGAAGGAAGCAGAAAAGGCGAAAGAATAATATTTATGCAAGTTACAGCCAAACTAAGACATCTAAGAATAGCTCCCAGGAAAGTCCGCCTCTTGGCTGATTTGATTCGGGGTAAAAAAGTTACCGAAGCGAAAACTCTTTTAAATTTCAGTTTAAAAAAGGGAAGGGAGCCTTTGAAAAAGCTTCTGTCTCAAGCTATAACTAATGCCAGCAACAGTTTTCAATTAGGAGAGGAAGAACTTTGGGTTTCAGAGATTAAAGTGGATGAGGGTCCAAAGCTCAAGAGATGGAGAGCCAGAGCCAGAGGTCGAGCAGCAGAAATCCAAAAAAAGACCTGCCATATTACTTTGATTCTTTCAGGAGAAGAGAGGAAGCGGGAACTTAAGAAGCCAAAAGAAAAACTACGGGGAAAAGAGGAAGTTCCAAAAGAAAAACCAAAATTGAGGGCAGAAGCCCCAAAACCAGAGAAAGAGATTACTCCCACTAAACCTTCAGTTTCCAGAAAGAGAATTTTTAGAAGAAAAGCATTCTAACATGTCTCATAAAGTCCATCCAAAAATTTTGAGAATAAGGGAAACAAAAGACTGGAGTTCCAGAGGGCTTTACCAGAAAAAATTTCCTCAATATTTAGAGGAAGATTTTGAACTGAGAAACTTTTTGTCAAAAAGACTGCCCCGGGGAACAGTTGAGAATATTGAAGTTGAGAGAGGCCAGACCCTACTGAAGATTATTATTAAAACTGCAAGACCAGCCTTGGTTATTGGAAGAGGAGGAGAGGAGATTGAGAGGTTAAAAAAAGATTTGGAAAAAATTTTGGAAAAAAAGAAGAGAAAAACCGGGCCTAAGCGGGAGATAAAAATAGAGATAATTGAGGTCAGGAACCCTTGGAGCTCCTCTTCCCTCTGCAGTCAATGGATAGCTTCCCAAATTGAAAAGAGAGTTCCTTACCGTAGATGCTTAAAAATGGCTTTGAGAAAAATTATGGGGTCTCGAGGAGTAAAGGGAGCTAAAGTCCAGGTTGCTGGAAGATTAAATGGAATTGAGATTTCCAGGACCGAATGGTTGAAGGAGGGAGAACTACCCCGCCAAAATTTGAGAGGAGTTATTGACTACGGGACTGCCCAGGCCTATTGTACCTATGGAGTAATAGGGGTGAAGGTCTGGATATATAAGGGAGAACAGTTTGAATAATTATGTTAGAGCCAAGGAAAATGAAACATCCAAAATGGCAAAAGGGGAGAAGTAAGGGAGTAGCCAGAAGAGCTACAGAACTTTGCTTTGGTACTTTTGGGTTGAAGTCCTTAGACACTCGCTGGATTACCTCCTCTCAAATCGAAGCAGCAAGAAGAGTTATTACAAGAACCCTGAAAAAAAAAGGAAAACTTTGGATCAGAATTTTTCCTCAAAAACCAATAACCTTCAAGGGAACTGAAGTTCCCATGGGAGGGGGGAAAGGGAGTGTTAGTCATTATGTTTTTCCAATAAAACCGGGTAGGATAATTTTTGAGTTAGATGGAGTTGAAGAAGAGTTGGCAAAAGAGGCCTTAAAAGGAGCAGCAAATAAATTGCCAATTAAAACAAAATTTGTTAAAAAGATATGAAAAGACAAGAAAAAATTAGAGATTTTTCGCGAATGCCTCAGGGAGAACTCCAGCGAATTCTTCAAGAAAAAAGAGAGAAATTAAGGGAGTTTAGATTCAATCTGGCCGCTGGAAAGATTAAAAATGTTAGAGAAATTAGGGAAACAAAAAAAGACATCGCCAGAATTCTTACTCTATTAAAACAAAAGTGATATGAAAAGAAAATTACAAGGGACAATAGTTTCTGACAAAATGCAAAAAACAGTGGTGGTCCAAGTTGAGAGAATTAAACAACATCCAAGGTATAAAAGGAGATACCGGGTTTTTAAAAAATATAAAGCCCATGTTGAGAAAGGTGATTTTAAAATAGGGGATAAGGTTATAATTGAAGAATGTCGACCTATCTCCAAAGAGAAAAGATGGCGGGTAATTAAGAAATTAATATGATTCAACCCAGAACAATGTTAAAGGTAGCTGATAATACTGGAGCAAGAGTGGTCCAATGTTTTAATATTCCTGGTGGTACCAGGAAACGTGCGGCGGAACTTGGAGATGTTATTGTTGGAGCGGTAAAAGAAGCTGAACCAAGAAGAGAAGTTAAAACTCACGATAAAGTGAGAGCCGTGATTGTCAGGCAGAAAAAAACTTATCGGAGAAAAGATGGCTCATATATCAGATTTGATGAAAATGCCTGTTGCATTTTAGCTGACAGTAAAAATCCAAAGGGGAATAGGATTTTCGGACCTATCCCCAGAGAATTGAAAGAAAAAGGCTTTAACAAAATAGCCACCTTAGCCGACGAAATAGTATGAAAGTCCGCAAAGGCGATCAAGTATTAATAGTAAAAGGAAAAGACAGAGGGAAAAAAGGGAAGGTTCTTCGGGGGTTTCCAAAAGAAGCCAAAGTTTTGGTTGAGGGAGTTAATATAAAAAAAGTTCACAAAAGACCAAAAAAAGAGGGAGAGAAAGGCCAGGTGG
>JAHCRD010000016.1 GCA_020148085.1 Patescibacteria group bacterium
AGAAGGGGTCGTGGTGACGATAAAGCGGGGGTGATTTTCCCAGATTCCTTCCTGTTTTAACTGTTTCATATAATAATCCATTATCAAAAGAAATGAGTAAGTTGGGTGGTAAACTGTAAATATCTTTTTCTCATCAATTTTGATATAATTAGCGCCCAAATTCTCAACTATTTTAACTCTATCTATTGACTCAACTTGGCCAATAACTAATCTATCGCCATCTGGATCGGTTATTAAAATCACATAGCCAATCGGTTTATCTTTAAGATCATATTCAAAGCCTGCTGTTTTCACAACATCCATAAGACAAAAATCACAAGACAAATCAAAAAACTCTCGTTTATGGGTCTGAGGATTTTCACGCCATATTTTACCAATGCCGTGATAAAAAGGATCTTCCTCTTTGTTACGCCACTCAAATGCTTCTAAAATTCCTAACCTTTCTAAAATCGGCACCATAGTTTTGTACATACAACCACCGACAGTATCATACATTAATTTAAATCCATTATTTATTGTTTCTTTAATTAAATTTAAATTAACATCTTTAGCTACACTCTTCTTGAGATGATCAACATACATATCATAACCATTAAAATCCTCAGTGATCAACCGATGGTTCTCAGGAGCTAACTTAATAGTGAAACCCTTTGGGCTTTCTTTGGCCTGTTTAATTATCTCTTCAATTTTGGAAACGAATTTCAGAGACATTTCCGGCAAAAACTGACTACCCTGATTGTCTAAATCTTTTGTCGCTGTCTTACTACTAATAGCGTGGCTGGAAGTAACATATTCGCCTCCATCGTAATCTAGCATAAAAATCAAAAAGGAGACCATCCAAACAGGAATTGTCTCTTTATTAAAAGGTAAATGGGTATAAATTCCCAAGGCAGCTTGAAGCCGAGAGATAAGTTCTATATACGATTTAGTATTATAACGAACTTCTCCAGACACAATCTTATGAATAGGACGATCTTTTATTCTTTCTTTTAGCACCAAAGCTTTGCCCAATGTAGCTAAAACTACGCCTAACTGATTAATGGGGAAACGGGTATCCCAAGGATAAAGTATGTTTTGGGGTCCTCTAATGCCTCCTGTTGAGACTTTTGCCTCTTTTTTATAATTCACCAACCATTCTTCGAGCTGCCACTTCTCAATCAATTCTTTTGTTATGGTTAATTCTATTGCCTGAGGGTTTTCCAAATCAAAAATAGGTGTGACCTTAATATCCTCCGGAGTATTCTTTTCTACCGAATTTTGGTACTCTTTTTTTAATTCCTCAATATCCATAGGCGAAATTTTCTTTTATATATTATTATACAAAAAATTTGACATTAAAAAAGATATAATTACAATAAAAAGATATGACGCTTTACGAATTAACTTATTTAATTTCACCAGAATTAAAAGAGGGTGAGCTTGGAGATTTCTCTCAAAAAATCGATTCTTTAATTTCAAAAAATGGCAAAATTATAAAATCTGAAAGTCCAAAAAGAATAAATCTCGCTTATCCTATCCAAAAAAAGGAAGCGGCATCTTTGGCAACTTTTGAGTTTCATTCTTCACCCCAGAAAATTGAGGGTTTGAAAAAAGAGTTTGAAAAAGAAAAGAAAATTTTAAGATTTTTATTGGTGAAAAGAAAAGGTATTGAAAGGATTAGAAAACCTAAAAAAATCAAAGAAGAAAAACTAATGCCGGAAAAAAAGGTCGAGTTAAAAGAAATAGAAGAAAAATTGGAAAAAATCCTTAAAGAATAATTATGAATTTAAATAAAGCTTTTGTTTTGGGAAACCTGACTCGAGATCCGGAGCAAAGAAACTTACCCTCAGGTCAACCTGTTGCTTCTTTTGGAGTAGCTACTAACCGTTTTTTTACTAACAAAAATCAAGAAAAGAAACAAGAAACAGAATTTCACAATGTAGTCACTTTTGGTAGATTAGCAGAGATTGCTTCCCAATACTTAAATAAAGGCTCTTTAGTTTTAATCGAGGGAAGGTTGAGAACAAGAAATTGGCAAGATTCTTCCGGGGTCAAGCATTATCGGACTGAGATTATTGCTGAAAGAATGCAGCTTGGACCAAAAGCTGCAAGCCGACCCCCTTCAAAAGCTCCAGAAACTTCAAAAATCCCAGCCGAAGACATTCCAATAATAGAAGAAAACTCTGACTCTCCAGTAAAGGAAGAAAAACCAAAGGACCAAAAAAATCCCAAAGGAAATCCTTCTCAAGACGAGAAGGAGATTGATGTTAAAGACATTCCGTTCTAAATATGCATTGTTATTTCTGTCAACGTAATATCAAAGAAATTAATTTTCGAGACACCAAAGCTCTTGAAAGTTTTATGTCAGCTCTGGGGAAAATCAGGCCCAGAAAAAAAACTGGGCTTTGTGCCTTTCATCAACGAAGATTAGCTCAGGCAATAAAAAGAGCCAGATTTTTAGCTCTCTTGCCCTACACTAAAGAGTAAAAATTACTCTTCTTTTATCTTCTGGATTATTGCTTTTTTTATTTCCTCCTCAAGTTTTGGGTTCTCTTTCAAAAATTCTCTCACTCCCTGTATCCCCTGGCCGATTTTTTTTGTTTCATATTGATACCAATTACCTGCTTTTTTGATTACACCATATTCCAACCCGGTATTCAGGAGGTCAGCAGTTTTTGAAATCCCTTCGGCATGATAGATATCAAATTCAGCCGTCTTGAAGGGAGCAGCCACTTTATTTTTGACAATTTTTGCTTTAATTCTTGAACCAACGATTTGGTCTTTTTGTTTAATTTGAGCAATTCTGTTCAACTTTATTCGAACCGAAGAATAAAACTTTAAAGCCATACCACCAGGAGTCGTTTCTGGTGAACCGAAGATAATTCCGATTTTCATTCTGGTTTGATTTAAGAAAATGACTAAAGTTTTAGTTTTAGAAACAATACTAGCTAACATTCTCAATGCCTGACTCATTAATCTTGCTTGACGGCCTATGTGCTGGTCACCAATCTCTCCTTCAATCTCTGCTTTGGGAGTTAAAGCGGCAACCGAGTCAATAACAATAACATCAACTGCTCGGGACCGAATAAGGGTTTCAACAATTTGGAGGGCCTGTTCTCCAGAGTCGGGCTGGGAAATCAAAAGGTCGTTGACGTTAACGCCAATTTTTTTGGCATAATCTGGGTCTAAAGCATGCTCAGCATCAACGAAAGCTCCGACTCCTCCTTTCTTTTGAGCTTCAGCTAAAATATGGAGCGCCAAGGAGGTCTTGCCGGTCGCCTCAGGACCAAAAATCTCAATTACCCTTCCTCTTGGCACTCCCCCCACCCCCAAAGCTAAGTCCAAAGAAATGCTTCCGGTGGGAATGACATCAACATCAACTGGTCTTATGCCGGTTAATTTCATGATTGCTCCTTCACCAAATCTTTGTTTTATTTCTTCCATCGCCTCATCTAATCCTTTTTTATTTTCGCCTTTTTTCTTTGCCATGCTAACTTAAAGATATTATACTAAAGTCCAAATGTCAAAGCTCAAATTTTGGATTTTGGATTTTGTCATTTGGATTTTCTCCTAAGTATACTTTTCTTGGTTTAGCTCCATCAGCAGGTCCCACTACTCTTTTCTCTTCTAACATATCCAGAAGTCGGGCGGCACGGGCGTAGCCAATTTTTAATCTCCTTTGTAAAAGAGAGGCTGAAGCTTTACGGTATTCAATGACCACTCTTTTTGCCTCCTCATACAGAGGATCCTCTTCAAAAGAGATTTCTGGTAATTTCCCCTCTGTCTCTTGGAGTCCTCTCTCTAAACTCTCTTCTATTTCTTCTTTTTTTTCCTCTATATTCTCTTTTTCAATAAAATTAACTACTCTCTTAATCTCTTTGGTGGAAACAAAACTTCCTTGAATTCTCTTTGGTCGAGCGAGAGCCGGAGAAATGAAAAGCATATCTCCCCAGCCCAAAAGCTTTTCTGCTCCAGCCATGTCTAAAATAGTTCTTGAATCAACTTGAGAAGCAACCTGGAAAGCAATTCTTGAGGTAATATTGGCTTTGATTAAACCAGTAATTACCTCAACTGATGGTCGTTGGGTGGCGACAACCAAATGAATTCCGACTGCTCTGGCAAGTTGACTCAACCTGACAATTCCCCCTTCAACTTCTCTGCCTCGAGAAGCCATAAGGTCAGCTAACTCATCGATAATTAAAACAATATAGGGCATAACGGTGAATCCTTGCTCCTGTGTTTTTGGTTTTTCTTTCAAAAGTTTATTGTAACTCGAAATATCTCGAGTCCTGCTCTCGCTTAATATCTCAAACCTCCTTTCCATCTCTCCGGTTAACCAATTCAGAGCATTAACTGTTCTTTCCGCCGCAAAAATGACCGGAGTTAAAAGATGGGGAAGACGGTTATAAACTGGAAATTCTACTCTTTTCGGGTCGATTAAAATTAATCTCAAGATTTTGGGAGAATTGCGATAAATTAAACTCAAAATTAAAGAGTTCAAGCAAATTGTTTTTCCAGAACCGGTGGAACCTGCTACCAGAAAATGGGGCATCTTCCCTAAGTCCTGCAAAATCGGTCTTCCCATTACATCTTTCCCCAGACAGAATGTAAGAGGAAAAGAAGATTTTTGAAACTGCGGGGAACTAATTAAATTTCCTAATTTTACTTTAGCTCTGATTTTATTCGGAACCTCAATCCCCACCAAAGCTCTGCCAGGAATTGGAGCCTCAATTCTAATAGGATGGGAAGCCAAAGCTAAGGCCAGGTCATTGCTCAGAGTAATAATTCTTGAAAGTTTCACCCCCTCAGCAGGTTTCAAGGTGTATTGAGTGACGGTTGGGCCAATATTTACTTCGGACATCTCCACAGTAATACCAAAATTCTCTAAGGTTTTTTTAATAATTAGAGAGTTTGTCTCAATATCACCACTTGAAGGTGTCTCTTCTTTTGAATCCAAAAGTTCAATTAAAGGAAATTTATATTTACTTACTTCCTTTGGAAATTCAGGAGGTTGAGCTTCTATTTGGCCCAGAACTCCTTCTTCTTTTTCTTCTTGAGGAAGGGTGGAGGGTGGCAAGTACTCTTTTTTCTTTTGGGAGATTTCAATTGGTTTGATTTCAAATTTTGGTTTTTCTTTTTTAGAAACCTCGAGTTTTTCTTTTTCTCTTTCCTCTTTTTCTTCGAGAATTTTCTTGGCTAAAACTTTTCTCTTTGGCAGAAATTCCCAAAGGATTAATCCGCCAATTAGTATTAAAGCTAAAAACACAATAATACTTACTGCAAATCCAAAATAATTTAAAAAAGGCCAAGCTACAATATAGCCAAGCCAGCCACCAGTTTTTTCAGCCAAATTTTGAGTTCCTAAAATTCCGGAAATCCCGATAATTAAAACTAAAAGCCCAGAAAAAATTGGGGCCGCAATCCTCTTTTTTTGGGGCTTCAAAATCACCAACCCTCCCAGAACTAGCAAAAAAGGGATAAAAAATATTGTCTTGCCTACAAGAAATTCTAATCCCTTAAAAATTATTTGTCCCGCTCTTCCAGCTCTTTCAAAAAAAGAAAAAGTTATCACCAAACTCAAAATAAACATCAAAATCGCTCCAATCCACCTCCTTAATCTTAAAGTCAAAATAGGATACTTAAATGGTTTCTCTTTCGACTTAAGCTTCTTTTTCGGAGATCTCCTATTCTTTTTTCTTTTTTTCTTCTTAGCCATTGGGCTACGAAATACGAAAGTATTACGAATATACGAATAACTTTTAAGCCCGAGGGTAGTTTCCGAGGGGAGCATGGAGGGTGGGTGGGTGTGACCGAACATGAGAACCTTTATGCAGTTGGCGCTCAAGAAAATTATTCTGTCAAGCACCCGGATGACCGTTTGCTCCCCGAGGAAAGCTAGCCGAGGGCTAACTATTTTCTAAATCCTGTCCCAGCTGGTATCAATCTACCTATTATAACATTTTCTTTGAGTCCTCTCAATTTATCTTCTTTTCCTTCAAGAGAAGTCTTGATTAAAACTCGGGAGGTCTCTTGGAAAGAGGCGGCTGACAAAAAACTATCTGAGGTCAAAGCAACTCTTGAAATACCAAGTAAAATTGGCTGAAATTTTGCTCCTGTTCCCCCAGCTTTTTTGAGAAAGGAATTTATCTCTTTTGCTTCAAGTAAACTGATAACTTGTCCCTGGATCCAGGGACTGTCTCCTCCCGCAGTAATTCTTACACGAGAGAACATTTGCCTGATTATTATTTCGAGGTGCTTGTCGTGAATATCTATCCCTTCTCCAGCATAAATCCTTTGAACTTCTTTAATGATATAACGTTGGGTTTTGGCCATTCCCGAAACCTTAAAAAGTTTTCTTAAATTCAAACTTCCTGAACAAAGAGGCTGGCCTGGAATAACCTTTTCACCCTTTTTGAGATAAACTTCTGAATCAGGCGGAGTGTTGTATTCAATAGTATTTTGGGATTTTTTAGGATTTTTCTTGGCTCTGCTCCGAATAAAAACTTTCCTTTTTTCCAGGTCAACTTTAATAACTTGACCCTCCTCTTGAGCTATTGGAGCTTCCCCTTTTGGTTCTCTCAGTTCAAAAATCTCCTCAACTCTCGGCAAACCCCGGGTGATATCTCCTCCACCAGCAACTCCCCCTAAGTGAAAAGTTCTCATAGTTAACTGGGTTCCTGGCTCTCCAATAGATTGGGCAGCTATAATTCCAACTGCCTCCCCTATTGAAACCATCTCATTCCTGCCCATCTCCCAACCATAACATTTTTGACAAACCCCTCTCAAAGATTTACAACTCAAAGGAGAGCGAACCTTTAACCGTTCGATTTCAGCTTTGTCAATTTCTCTGGCTTTTTCCCAATCTATTATTTCTCCCTTCTTGACTAAAATTTTTTCTCCCTTCCCGGCTTTGATATCTTCTAGGGCTATTCTTCCTGCGATCTTAAAGATGAAATTCTGGTCAAGCTCTCGAGCATCTTCTCTAAAAATTTCCCGGCCTTCCTTATCCCTACAATCTTCCTCAGTCACAATTACTTCGTGAACTACGTCAACCAATCTTCTGGTTAAATAGCCAGATTTTGAAGTTCTCAAGGCGGTATCAGCAGTCCCTTTTCTTGCTCCATGGGTTGAAATAAAATATTCCAAAACATCAAATCCCTCCTTGAATGAATTTTTTATTGGAAGTTCTATTGTTCTTCCGGTTGGGGAGGTAACCAGACCCTTCATTCCAGCCATCTGAACTGGTTGAGCCCAAGAGCCCCTTGCTCCTGAGTCAACTATGGAAAAGACCGGTCCATCTTTTGGTAAGGTCTCAGCTACTAAATTTTCCACCCTCTCTTTAACCCCTTGCCAGATTTCAATTACTTTTGCTCCTCTTTCTTTTCGAGATAAAAGTCCTTTTTTGAAGTGAGTATTGACTGAATCAATCTCTTTTTCTGCTTCTCTGAATAATTCCTGTTTTTGAGGAGGAACAACCAAATCATCCATCCCCCAGCTCATTCCAGACAAAGTGGCATATTCAAAACCAAGTTCTTTAATTTTATCTAAAACCTTTTGAATTTCCTCTGGGGGGTATTTAGTAATAATTTGGGCAATTATTTTAGAAAGTTTTTTTGAATTAACCTGAGTATTTATGAAAGGAAATCCCTGAGGTAAACTTTCATTGAAGATAATTCGGCCGCAAGTTGTCTCTCGGAGTCCTTCCCCTGCCAGAACTTTGATTGGAGCTCCGAGATCCAATTTACCCAATTGCTGAGCCAAGATAGCTTCCTCGAAACTTCCAAAAACCTTACCCTGACCCTGAGCCCCCTCAAGCTCTCCAGTTAAACAATAACAACCTAAAATAATGTCTTGGGTTGGAGAAACAATTGGAGTACCAGTACCTGGTTTAAGAAGGTTTTTAGTAGATAACATCAGATTTTGAGCTTCTTTCTGGCTCTCCTCGGAGAGAGGTAGGTGAACAGCCATCTGGTCTCCATCAAAATCAGCATTAAATGCCTCACAGACCAGAGGATGAACTCTTATTGCCTCCCCTTCAATTAAAAGGGGCTGGAAAGCTTGGATGCCTAATCGGTGCAGGGTTGGGGCTCGGTTAAGCAAAACTAATTTATCTCCGATTACCTCCTCCAAAATTGCAAAGACTTCAGGCGCCCTGGCATCAATTATTCTTGAAGCTCCCCGGATATTGAAAGCTAATTCTCTGTCTAAAAGTTTTTTTACGACAAAGGGACGGACAAGTTCAAGAGCCATAATCTTGGGAATCCCGCACTGGAAGAGTTGAAGTTCGGGACCTGGAGTAATAACTGACCTCGCAGAATAATCTACTCTTTTGCCCAAAAGATTTCTCCGAAATCTTCCTTCTTTCCCTCCCAAAATATCAGCTAAGGATTTCAAAAGCCGTTTGCCGCCGGTGGTGGCGGTAGTCACCTGACCTTTTCTCATCCTATTATCCAACAAACTGTCCACTGCCTCTTGCAACATTCTTTTTTCATTCCGGACAATAACTTCGGGGGCGGAGATCTCAAGTAGATGTTTGAGCCGATTGTTTCGATTAATCACTCTTCGATAAAGATCATTTAAGTCAGAGGAGGCATATCTTCCCCCATCCAATTGGACCATTGGTCGAAGGTCTGGAGGTAAAACCGGGAGTCTGGTCAAGAACATCCATTCTGGTCGAATCTTTGCTCCCAACAATCCCTGCAGAAATCTTAATCTCCCCAAACTTTTTTTAGCTGAAGAGGAGGAAGATTTCTTAATTTCTTTTTTCAATTTATCAATTTCTTTTTTGAGATTGGTTTTTGAGAAAATTTTGCACAAGGTTTCAGCGCCAGTGCCGGCACTAAAAATCTCTCCATATCTCAAAGAAAACTCTCGATACTCAGTTTCGGACAAAATCTGGAGGGGTTGGATTGAAGAAACCTCTTCTTTGGCTTCCTCTCGCCTTTGTTTCAATGTTTCTTTTTTTCTCTTTTTTTCTCCAGGACTCAATTTCTCTTTTGATATTTGTTTGAGTTTCTCTTTCCCTTCCTCTTCAATTTCTTTTAATAATTTTTTTTGAGCCTCGATATCTACTTTCTCAATAATGTAGGCTGCAAAATAAATCACCCTTTCCAACTTTTGCTGAGGAATATTTAAAAGAAGTCCAATTCTTGAGGGAACTCCTCTCAGAAACCAAATGTGAGAAACTGGGGCTGCCAATTCTATATGACCCATCCTTTCCCTTCGCACTTGAGTTTTTGTAATCTCAACTCCACATCTATCGCAAATCACCCCTTTGTATCTAATTCCCTTGTATTTGCCACAATAACACTCGTAATCTTTGGTTGGTCCAAAAATTTTTTCACAAAACAAACCATCCTTTTCTGGTCTTTGGGTCCGATAATTTATGGTTTCGGGTCTGGTAACCTCTCCTTTAGACCAATTCAAAATCTCCTCGGCTGAGGCCAGCTTAATTCGTATTGATTGTAGATCAGCTACTTTCATAAATATCTACGAATTACGAATTTTTACGAATATACGAATAAGTGAGCGCGAGGGTAGTTTCCGAGGGGAGCATGGAGGGTGGGTGTGACCGAAGATGAAAATCTTTATGGACTTGGCGCTTAAGAAAACTACTCCTCCAAGCCCTCAGATGACCGTTTGCTCCCCGAGGAAAGCTAGGTGAGCGCTCAAGACTGCCGAGTGCTTATTTTTTGGGTTCTTCTTCTTGGACAACCCTTTTCACTTCAATACTTAGCCCTAAAGATTTTAACTCAGAAATCAATAAATCGAAGGAGGCTGGGATGTTTGGTTTTTTTATTGGCTCTCCTTTCAAAA
>JAHCRD010000017.1 GCA_020148085.1 Patescibacteria group bacterium
CCAAAAAAGAATATGGAGATTGTTTTTATCAATTTTTAATAACCTGCCATCCCAAAGATATTGAGGGAGAGCTTATAGGTAAGGGGTCGAATGTTGCGTTTGCGGGCAAAGAAGCCCAAAAACTAATTGATAATCTCAGAATTCCTTATCGAAACATTATCGTCTCAACCTTTGATATTGATACCAAAGTTTTCCCCCAATATTTTCTCTGTTTAACTTATCATTATTTAACGTGCAAAAATCCTTTAAGAAATAGTTTCCAGCCAATTCCGGTTTATCACAACAATATCTGGGAAGCTCCGGCTTTTAGTAGGGTTATTGCCACCAGCAACACTTTCTGGCAAATGATGCAACAAGAAAGACCAGAACAGTCAGTTACTTATTCCTCCCATTCAATGCCCTTCAAAAGTTTCCTTGAAGTTGGTTATCCTAACAATTTAGTTCCTGATGACTCCCGAATATTCTGGAAATCCTTTTTTAAATTTAATGGAAATTATCAGGTTACCCCCTTGTACTACCCCGTATCTATGGATGTGGTAGATTCTTCAAGCTTCTTTAAAACCTTTGCCAATCAGTATAAGCAACAAAGAAGATGGGCTTGGGGTTGCACTGAAATCCCTTATCTTTTATATGGTTTTTTAAAAAACAAAAAAATCCCCTTGAAAAAAAGGATTTTTTATTCCTCAATTGCCATTGAGGGATTTTGGTCTTGGGCTTGTGCCTCTATTTTGATTCTGTTTTTGGGTTGGTTGCCTTTGCTTTTGGGAGGGGGGGGATTTAATGTTACCTTGCTCTCTTACAATCTCCCCAGGTTAACAGGGAGAATTATGACTTTTGCTATGTTTGGAATGATTTGTGCTGCCCTCCTCAATATGCTTTTTTTGCCTCCTCGACCTCGAGGAACAAGTCGATTAAAAAATCTCTCGATGATATTTCAGTGGCTATTTTTACCTCCGGTTTTAATAATTTTTGGCTCCTTTCCTGCCCTGGATGCTCAAATCCGACTGATGGTTGGTAAGTACCTGGAATTTTGGAATACTCCAAAAGTCAGGAAAAACTATTCTAAGTGAATTCTCTTTTCAAACTTTTTTAATCTCTCTTTCAAAAAGGAATATTTTTTTAAATCGGCATCCTCATCTAAAAGTTCTCGGGCTGCCTCTCTAGTTTTTTCAACCAAAGGGAGGTTTTTTAGATTTTCCATGGCCAAATCTGGAATTCCCCATTGCTTCACTCCAGACAAAGTACCTGGTCCCCGGATTTCCAAATCTTTTTGGGCTAGCTTAAATCCATTTTCTGCTTTAACAATTGCCTCTAATCTTTGGCGGGTCTTTTTAGCGGGTGAATCAGTAAAAAGAAAACAAAAAGATTGTAAATCCGATCTGCCAACTCTTCCTCGGAATTGATACAATTGAGCTAAGCCAAATCTTTCAGCCCCCTCAATCATCATCACTGTTGTTTGGGGAACATCAATGCCCACCTCAACAACCGAAGTTGAAACCAAAATATCAATTTTTTTGGCTTTAAAATTCTTCATCACCTTTTCTTTTTCTTTGGAGGCCATCTTACCATGAAGCATTCCTACTTTCAGGTCAGGAAAAACCTTTTTCGAGAGTTTCTCATACTCTTCCTTAACCGCTTTGGCCTCAGCCCAACTCAAGACATCCCGATTCTTAATTCCTGATTCCTGATTCCTGATTCCTGATTCAATTCTCGGACAAATGACAAATATCTGGTTGCCAATTTTTACCTGTTGCCTTATGAAGTCATAAGCTCCCTTTCTTTCTTCCGGTGGAATAACTTTGGTAATTATTTTTTTTCTTCCCTTTGGCATCTCATCTAAAATTGATAAATCCAAATCACCATAAATCGTCAAAGCTAAAGTCCGGGGGATAGGAGTGGCCGTCATTGAAAGGAGATGTGGAATGAGTTTGGCTTGCCCGCCGTAGCTTCTGCAAAGGCGGGCTCGCTGTTCGATGCCGAAGCGATGCTGTTCGTCAATTATACAAAAAGACAAATTGCCAAATTTAACTTTGTCCTGGATTAAAGAGTGAGTACCAATCAGAACGTCAATCTCTCCTTTTCTTGCTTTATCCAAAAGTTTATTTCGGGAAATTTCTAAAATTTCATTTTTTAATTTTTGAGAAATAATTTTATCCTCTTTACCAGTCAGAAGAGCAATTCTTACCTTGAAAGGTCTTAAAAGTTTTGCCACCTCCTGAAAATGTTGCTTGGCTAAAATCTCGGTTGGTGCCATAAAAGCTACCTGGAAACCTGCTTTAACAACATTTAAGGCAGCAATAACAGCCACCACGGTTTTGCCCGAACCAACGTCTCCCTCCAAAAGTCGCGACATTGGTCTTGGTTTTTCTAAGTCCTTTAAAATTTGCCAGGCACATTTTCTTTGAGCATCAGTCAGTTTAAAAGGTAACGAGCTGACAAGTTCTTTGATTAACTCAATATTTAAAGGGATGGCTGGTGCTTTTTCTTTGTTTAATCTCAATCTTTCTTTTAAAACCGAAAGCTCGATTAAAAAAAGTTCTTCAAAAGAAAAGCGAGCCCTGGCTTTCTCTGCTTCAGAATTTGAATCGGGGAAGTGAACTTGCCAGATTGCCTGGTTAATCGGCAAGAGATTTTCAGTTTTAATTATTTTTTGGGGCAGAATTTCTGGAATTTTGTTTTTAAATTCTAAAAGTAAAGGTTTGAGGATATAACGAAGCCAGCGGGAGGACAGACCTTCTGTCTCTGGATAAACTGGGATAATTCTACCAGTGTGAGTGAATTCTTGTTGCTCGTTATTTGTGGCTGGTATCTTCTCGTAAGCTGGGCTAGACAAGAAAACTCCCTTATCTCCAAAGCTAACTTTGCCAGCCAGACAGACTACATCACCCTCCTTTAGGGTTTTTATCAGATAGGGTTGATTAAACCAAACAACTTTGATGGCTGAAGAATTGTCTTGAACAATTGCTTCAGTTATTATCATTTTTCTTTTCCAAGTTCTTGAGTTTTTGATTTCTAAAATTTTTCCTAAAACACAGCAGGTCTCGTTTAATTTGACTTTTGAAATAGGTCGGATATTAGAAAAATCCTCATAACGATGAGGAAAATGCCAGAGCAAATCTTCCACTGTCTTTATCCCCATTCTTTGAAGTTTTCTCTGAAAACTTATCCCAATCCTTGAAATTTCTTTAATTGAGGTATCTAAATCCATAAAATTGAAGTTTGTCCAATTTTAGCTTATATTAAAATTATAGTTCAAACAAGGGATTTAACCCAAAATATTATGCTTTGGGCAATTCTATCAATTTTAGCAGCCCTCTGTTGGGCAGTTGTGAATACTGTAGATAAGTATGTTCTGACAAAATGGGTTAGAAAGCCAATTATCCCTGTTATGATTCTTGGTATTGTTGGGTTAGTTGCAAGTTTACTTGTATATTTATTTCACGGCTTTTCTGAATTATCATATTTTAATATTTTCTTAGCTTTTGTTGCTGGAGTTTTCTATATTCTGACGGCTGTATTTTATTTCAAGGCAGTAAAAATCGAAGAAATTTCGAGGGTTATCCCATTATTCTACTTTGGTTCTATATTCATCTTATTGCTTGCTACATTATTTTTGGGGGAAGTTTTTACCTTTACAAAATATTTGGGGATTTTTCTTTTAGTAACTGGGGCAGTTTTGATTTCTTCAAAAAATTTCCTAAAATTAAGTTTTGGAAAAGCCTTTTGGTTTATGATATTTGGGACTATTTTAGGGTCTATAGGTGCTGTTTTAACAAAATATCTCCTCGGCTTTACTGATTTCTGGACAATATTTGGCTATCTAAGAATTGGGGCAATCTTTCCTTTAATTCCAATATTCTACTTTAGTTTCCCAGAACTTATCAAAACCACAAAAGCGCATGGTAAAAAAGTAATCGCTGTAATCTCTTTAAACGGGACACTAAACTTTTTTGCTGTTTTGTTGATTACCATTGCTATTTCTGTTGGCTATGTAACTTTAGTAAGTGCTCTCACTTCTGTTCAGCCATTTTTTGTTTTACTTTTCGCAGTGGTTTTAAGCACATTCTACCCCAAGATACTAAAAGAAGAAATTACAAAACGTACTATGTTTATAAAATTGCTTGCAATAATTTTAATGTTCATCGGCGCAGTTTTAATAATTTAATTTATATGAAAAAAGTTTCAATAAAAAAAGCGTTTGAAAAATTTAAGCCAGAAAGTTGCGTTTTCGTAATTTCAGTAGATAAAAATGGCAGACCAAGTGGTATGATTGCGGGTTGGAACATGAAATGTTCCTCAATCCCAGCACTTTTTGCCGTTGCTTTATCTAAAAAGGGTTATACTCATAAATTGATTCGCCAGAGTAAAGAATTTGTGATTGCTGTTCCAAATAAAAAATTGGAAAAAGAAGTTGAATTTTTTGGTACGAGGCACGGAGATAAAGTAGACAAATTCAAAAAAACTAAAATTGAAACCGCAAAAGCAAAATTTTTGAAATCACCCTTAATTAAAAAAGCAACTATTAATTTTGAATGCAAATTGGAAAAAGAAGTATATTCAGGTGACCACATTATTTTCATTGGTAGAATCCTCACCGCTTACGTGAACAAAAATGAGAAATTTTTATTGAACATGAAAAGAGTAAAAGGCAAAAGAATATTCCAAGAGTTCTAAATATCTAACATGGCGGTTTTGATAAATTTTAAAATTTGCGATAACTCTGAAGATTGTAATGGGATAGATGTTTGCCCAACTGGTGCTTTTTATTGGGACAAAAAGAAAAAAACCATAGCAATTGATAATTCAAAATGTATAAGTTGCGGAAAGTGCGAGGAAGCTTGTCCGGTTGGAGCAATAAGGATGGCAAAAAACGAGAGAGAATACAAAAAAATAAAAAAAGAAATTGAGAAAGACCCAAGAAAACTTTCAGATTTATTTATTGATAGATATGGAGCTACCCCAATCCACCCAGCTTTTTTAATTCCCCAAAACAAGTTTGAAGTTCAAATAATCAGGTCAACTAACCCAGCTGTAGTAGAGTTGTTTAATAGAGAATCGATAGAGTGTTTACTTTACTCCGTTCCCATAAAAGAACTGTTCAAAGATATGGATATAAGATACCGAAAAATTGAGGTAAAAGACGACTCTTTCCTCAAAAAATATAAAGTAAAAGAACTTCCTTCTTTACTATTTTTTAAAGCTGGAAAACTAACTGGTAAAATAGATGGATATTTTGATATTAAACAGAAAAAAGAGTTGAAAAAGAAAATAAATAAAATTATTTCTAAATTTAAATAAATATGAATTTTGTTTTTGTTTATATAACAAATCCGACTAAGGAAGAGGCAAGGAAAATAGCTAAACACTTGCTTGAGAAAAAATTAATCGCTTGTGCGAATATTTTCCCAATAAATAGTTTGTATTGGTGGGAAGGTAAAATTGCTGATGAAAGTGAATTTGTTTTAATTGCCAAAACAACAGAGGAAAATTTTGGAAAAGTTAAAAAGGAAGTTGAGAAAATTCATTCCTATACTATTCCTTGCATTGTAAGAATCTCGGTAAGCTCCAATAAAAAATATTTCGATTGGCTGAAAGGAGCAATTAAAGAATAATTAATAAAAAGGTCGAATGTTTGACCAAATAATTAAAACAAAAATATGTTATCACAATTACCTATAAATCTTGAGAAGGTAAAAAAAGAGGATATAGATAAAGAAATACTAAGATTGGGAATGATAGCTGAATTGGATGCTGTAAGTTTGTATGAGCAATTGGCAGCAGCGACCGATAATGAAAACATTAAAAAAGTTCTCAGAGATATAGCTAAAGAGGAGAAAACCCATGTTGGAGAATTTGAGACCTTGCTCCAGAAAGAAGACAAAGAGCAAGTAGAGGAAACCGAGAAAGGCAAAAAAGAAGTTGAGGAATTAACATCTTGAGAAAATATTTCCTAACCGAGTAAACAGAACAAAAAATACAGAGAACAGTTCTCTGTATTTTTTGTGTCCCCGGTAGGAATCGGACCTACACTCTCAAAGTCCGCAACTTTGTGTTTTATCCATTAAACTACGGGGACTCTTTTTAAAGATAGCATAAAAATTGACATTTCTCAAGTTGATTTATTATAATTTCAGTGGTAAGATAGAAATTACCGGAGAGGTGCCTGAGTTTTGGTTGAAAGGGGAAGTTTGCTAAACTTCTATAGGGTGTAATAGCTCTATCGAGGGTTCAAATCCCTCCCTCTCCGCTTTTTAGGTGGGATGACAGAATGGTAATGTACCGGTTTTGAAAACCGGCGCCCGAAAGGGCTTGGGGGTTCGAGTCCCTCTCCCACCGCAAAATAAAAACCGGCTTCGGCCGGGTTTTAACTTATTACTTAATTACACAATGACTCCCTTGCGATGACGATTCCCCAGACTTCTTTGGCTCCAGCTTTCTTTAAAACGCGAGCGCACTCTTCCATTGTTGCTCCAGTGGTGAAAACATCGTCAATCAGAAATATTCTCTTTCCTTGAATTTCTTTGAGCCTTTGTACCTTAAACGCTCCCTTGATGTTCTTTTCTCTTTCTTCTCTTTTAAGCTCAACTTGTAGTTGAGTTTTCTTGACTTTTATGAGATTATTATTTAATAGGGGAATTTTAAAAAATTTTGAAAGTTCTCTGGCAATTAAACTTGCTTGATTGAATCCTCGCCACCTTTGCCTAAATCTTGAAAGGGGAATTGGCACAAAAACTGAGTTTTCTTTGTCTTTGAAAATTGTCTTGTTTTCTGATAAAAGAAAGTGTGCTATTATTAAAGAAGCTAAAGGCAGACCCAGATTTTTTAAAAAAGGTTCATATTTGAATTTGCTGATTAATCTTTTAACCAAAGGATTTTTATAAGAGGTAGCAGAGAAAATTCCCGAAAGCCTCATTTTTCGGTGGGAAGAGCAAGTTCCCTTTTCAAAAACTCTTTTTGGGGTCTTGCAAAACGGACAGTACTTAAATTCTGAAATCTCAATTGAACTTAAGCAATCTTCACAGATGACACTTCCTTCTTTTTTACAGTTGAGACAGGATTGTGGAAAAAGAATATGGACTGAAGAGTTTTTCAGCATTATACTATATTATAGAATCTGTGCTACAATAAATAAAATATACGATTCGTATATTCGTAAAAATTCGTAATTCGTAGAGTATGAGGATTTTTTCAAAAAGATGTTTGGGAATAGATATTGGAGCTTCTTCAATCAAAGTGGTTGAGCTTTCTACTTCGTTGGGAAAAAAGAAATTGGAAAATTATGCTGAGTTCCAACTCCCCTTCCAAAATTCTCCTTTGAGCTTATTCCGTAGGAAGGGACTAATTCTTTTGAGTGATGAGGTTGCTGAGATTCTGGAATGTTTGCTCCGCAGAGCAAAGATTAAAAAAAAGAAAGTTGCCCTTTCCCTTCCTGATTTTTCCACCCTTTTTACTACCTTTGATTTGCCTCCGATGACCGAGGCTGAAATTCCTCAAGCTGTAGAATTTGAAGCCAGGCACCATATTCCCCTTCCTTTATCTGAAGTTACATTTGACTGGCAGGTAATTGAAAAAGAAAAGGTTCTTCCTGGAATTAAATTAAAAATATTGTTAGTAGCTATTCCTAATCGGGTCTTGGAAAGTTATCAGAGAATGGCTACTTTATCCCGGCTTGAGGTTGAAGGGATGGAGGCTGAAGTTTTTGGGCTTATTAGATCCTCAATTCCCAAAACCCTGCATAAGAAACCAGTTTGTTTAGTAGATATTGGCTGGGAAAGTACCACCGTGAGTATTTCCCAAGCGAAAACTTTAAGATTGAGCCATAGTTTTGATATCTCGGGGAAGAGTTTTACCCAAGCCCTTTCAGAGACTTTGGAAATTGGCTGGGAAGAAGCTGAAAATCTCAAAAGAGAGCATGGATTAGATCCCGAGAAAAAAGAAATTTTTGATACCTTAGCTCAAAAAGCAAGTGAAATTGCCAGAGAAATAGATGGAGTTTGCCAAAGTTTCCATCAAACTGAAGGGAAAAAGGTAGAAGATGTAATTCTGGCTGGGGGAATGGTTTCTCTTTTTGGTTTGAAAGAGTATTTGAGTGTTCAGCTTAAAAAAAATATTCAGATTACTGACCCCTTTTCCCAAGTTTCTTTTCCTTCTATTTTGAAGCCCAGGCTCCAGAACCTCGGACTTTCTTTTGGGGTCGCCTTGGGAGTGGCCTTGAGGGAATAAAAACCCAAAAATATGGCAAAAGAACCCCTTGCAAAAATTATTCCTAAACCCAAACCAAAAGTAGCTGGGTGGCTTAATTTTCTCTTCTATTTTTCTATAATCTTGATAATCATTTTAATCGCTGGGCTCCTGTTTTTAAAAAGCAGAATTTCCTCTTTGGAAGAAGAAAAAGAAAGACTGGAGAGCCAGATAGCAGAATTAGAAGGAGAGGAGGAGAAGAGATTAGAAGAAACAATTTTATCCTTGGGAGAAAAAATCAAAGTTTTCAAAGAGCTTTTAAAAAGTCACAAAATTAGCTCGAATTTCCTTTCTTTACTTGAAAGTTCTTGTCACCCAAGAGTTCAATTTACCAAATTAAATTTAGATACCAAAAATTATCAAGTTAGTTTAGAAGGAAAAACCGAAAGTTTCCAATCTTTAGGAGAGCAACTTCTCATTTTAAGAAAAAATGAAAATATTGGAATCCTTAATTTATCTAATATTTCTTTGGATTGGGAGGGAAAAGTTAACTTCAGTTTAACTTTCTCTCTCGTACCAGAGGTTTTTAAGAAATGAATAAAACTTTCGCCATTCCTATTTTACTGTTCGGAGCTTTAATTTTAGCTAGTTACCTTTTCTTACCCCAATATCAAGAATTTAAGGGAGTGAGAAGCCAAGTCAATCAGATGCAAACTCAGGTTCTGGAAACTGAAAGATATTTTTCAAACCTCGGTCAAATTTTAGAAAATTTAAGAAATTATGAAGATTCTTTAGAAAAAATCGAATCAGCTTTGCCTCAAGATCCTTCTTTATCTACACTTTTAAATTTCTTTCAAAAAAAGAGTTCAGAAAATGGACTCTTGTTAAAAAATATAAGCACTGTTAAAGGAAGAAGAAAAGAGGAGAAAAAAGGAATTTTGGCCAAAGTTGAAGAAACTTATCTTAATCTTAATCTCTCGGGTTCCTATTTGTCTTTGAAAGGATTTTTGGAAACTTTAGAAAAATCTTCAAGATTAATAGAAGTTGAAAATATTTATATTGAGATATTGAGAGGGGAGCTTCCAGAATATAATCTTTTAATTAAAGTTTATTCTCTGTAATATGGCAGATCAAAACAAAATTCTTAAATATTTAATTTGGGGCTTAGTGTTGGCAGGAATTGTTATTTTAGTTAATTCTTGGTTTTTGAAACCAAAACCTCTTCCTCCTCCTCCGATCCTAACATTTCACCCAGCAATCAAAATTGACTTTGAGATCTTGGGAAGCCAAGATATCCAAGACCTTTTGCCTTTTGAGAAAATTCCTTTTCCAGAAGAAATTGGCCGAGAAAATCCCTTCATGCCCTACTGAGGAAAACCCATATCGGAAGGGGGTCGGGGAAACCGTCGGTTTCCCCGTGTAGGAAAACAGTCGCTCGTTAGAAACCGTGGGTAGGGGCCCATTCCGAGCAAAGCGAGGAACGGGAGGACGCG
>JAHCRD010000018.1 GCA_020148085.1 Patescibacteria group bacterium
TCCCTTCACATCTAAAACAAGGCCCAAGCAAAGAACATTTTTATAAGGAGTTCCTTTTCCAAGTAAAGTAGCGATAGCCAAAAGAGTGTAGAACCAACCCCGAGTTTGGTCAATGGCCTCAGCAATATATTCAGCTGGATATTGCTTCTTTTTATCAATAAGGTCTGAATTTTCAAAAGGGTAATGATATTGCGCAAAGGGCATCGCCCCCGAGTCAAACCAAACATCAATAACCTGTGGGAAACGTCTCATAGTTCCTTGGCATTTTTCACATTTAAGTTCTACCTTATCAATATGAGGACGATGGAAGTCTTCTAATTTATAATTGGTAGTCTGAAGTTTTTCAAGTTCTTTAATTGAACCAACACATTTCTGATAATCGCACTTTTGACACTGCCAAATTGGCAAAGGGGTTCCCCAATATCTCTCTCGAGAAAAAGCCCAATCTTTAACCTCCCGTAACCACTCACCAAAACGACCTTCTTTAAGGTGAGAGGGTATCCAATTTATCTCTCGATTGTTGTATAGGAGTTTCTCTCTCAAGGCAGCCATTTTTATAAACCAGTTCTTTTTAGCATAATAAATCAGTTTTGAATCACATCTCCAACAAAATGGATAATCATGCTCATAAAGCTCCTGTAAGAATAAAAGTTTTCTTTTTTCAAGTTCTTCTATAATTTCTTTGTTTAATTTTTCGTCGGTAACATTCTGGCCTGCCCAAGGTTTAACCTCCCTAGTAAATTTACCTTCCTCATCAACATTGAGGATAATTGGCAAATTATTTCTCTTAGCTACTTGCATATCGTCTTCGCCAAAAGCCGGAGCCATATGAACTAAACCTGTTCCCTCCTCTCGGGAGACAAAATCTCCAGCAACTATGAAATAAGCTTTTTTGTCGGGCTTCGTAAAATCAAAAAGTGGCTGATACTCCTTACCCAACAAATCTTTTCCCTTAAACTCATCAACAATCTTGTATTTTTTAGCCAAGACATCTAATCTCTCTTTGGCTAAAATTAAAAATTCAGGGGCCCGCCCTTTGGCGGGAGGATGTGGTGGGTGGGTTGCAGTCCCGATTTTTATCTTGACATAATTAAACTTGGGGTTAACCGCCACTGCCACATTGCCAGGTAAAGTCCAGGGGGTGGTTGTCCAAACCAATAAATAAGTGTTTTTTTCTCCTTTTTCTCGGAACTTTAGATAAACAGCAGGCTCTTTAATTTTTTTGTACCCTTGAGCTACTTCATGACTTGAAAGGATTGTGCCACATCTTGGACAATAAGGAGTAACTTTAAAATCTTGATACAAAAGTCCTTTATCCCAAACTTGTTTAATAATCCACCAGAGTGTTTCCATATATCCTTTATCATAGGTGATATAGGGATTCTCCATATCAACCCAATAAGCTATTTTCTCGGTTATATCTTTGAAAAGTGGTAAATATTCCTGGACATTTCTCTTGCATTCCTCATTAAATTTTTCGATGCCAAACTTTTCAATATCTTTTTTGGTCTTAAAGCCCAATTTTTTCTCTACTTCAAGCTCCACTGGTAAGCCATGAGTATCCCAGCCATTTTTTCTTTTAACATAAAAACCCTGCATTGTTTTGAAACGAGGAATTACATCCTTAAAGATTCGAGCTAAGGTCATATGAACACCGGGTCGAGCATTAACAGTAATTGGTCCATCAAAAAAAATAAATCTCCGACCTCCTTTGGTCTTTTTTAAGGTCTTTTCAAAAATCTTGTTTTCTTTCCAGAATTTCAGAATCTCTTTCTCAATTTTTGGGAAATCTATGGACATAGCTTTCGAAGTTCGCCTATCTCAAGAGAAAGTTTTGGCTTTTGTTCTAAAAGCTCATCCTCATCTAATCCTTTTATTGCTCCCTGTAATAACCATAAAGGACAGCCATGGCTAACAATCAAAATATTCTTTCCTTTATGTTTTTCATCAATATCTCTCATAAAATCTAATACTCTTTTTTTTACATCATTCCAGCTTTCACCCTGAGCAGGGGGCTTGGAGAACTTTTCTTTTCGAATGGGAAATGCTCGTTGGTATTCCTCCTTTGGTCTTCCTCGATAAATCCCCATATTTCTCTCCCAAAGCCGAGAGTCAAAAATTACCTCAGCTCCAAGTTCTCGAGAAACCATTTCAGCTGTTTGGCGAGTCCGAGGCATGTCTGAGGCATAAATCAAATCAATTTTCTGTTTCTTTAGTTTTTTGGCTACCTCTTTTATTTGCTCTCTCCCTTCTTTGGTTAACAAAATTGGGGAGGGTTCTGGCCAAGGGTATAATATTTTCTCCTCTTGGAGCTGATAAGGTGTTTCACCATGCCTTAAAATAAAATAAGTGTTATTCATAATAAATTACATTTTTTCTGGAGCGGGAATACCCAGAAGATTCAAACCAGTTTTTAAAATTTCTTTTGCTCCTGAAACAAGATTTAAACGATTTTCTCGTTCGTTATTTTCAGCTTTAAGTACCGGAAGGGTTTCATAGAAAGTATTTAAGGTATTAGCTAATTCATAAAGGTAGTTAGCTAATTTATTGGGGAAATAAGCTTCAACAATATCTTGAATTACTTCATCAAACCGAAAAATCGCCGCTGTGACCTCTCTTTCCAATGGGTGAGAAATAGTAAAGCGAGGATTTCTTTTCTTTTTAAATTTAGCTTTTCTTAAAATGCTGGATAAACGAGCATGAGTATATTGAATATAGGGTGCGGAAAAACCTTTAAGGTTTAACATTTTATCCCAATCAAAAATAATATCTGCTAAGCGGTTGTGGGAGAGGTCAAAAAATTTTACTGCCCCAATTCCAACATCTCTGGCAATACTCTTTTTTGTTTTTTCTGGTAAAGAGGGGTTTAGTTCATCAACAATTTTTTTGGCTCGCTGGATTGCCTCTTCTAAAACCTCTTTTAAGGGAATAAGGCATCCTTCACGGGTAGCAAATTTTTTCCCTTGAGAATCTAACATCATCCCAAATTTTACATGAAATAACTGTTCTAATTTGGCAATGCCAAGACGTTGGGCAGTACCAAAAACTTGTTTGAGATGGAATGTTTGTTGGTTAGCAGCTACATAAAGAAGTTTTGTAGCTCGCCATTTCTTTAAACGATGACGAATAGCAGCTAACTCTCTGGTTGTGTAAATTGTTGCCCCATCTGATTTTTGGATAATCTCTGGGGTGGGGCTACCGGGAATTTGAATTACAATTGAACCATCCTTTCCTCGTTCAGCAATACCTCGTTTTAAAGCGTCTTTGACTAAGGGTTTAAGTTCAGGAGTATAAAAGCTTTCCCCAATAGTGTGTTCAATTTTGACATCAAGAAGTTTGTAAATTTCGCTAAAATCTTTCAATGATTCTTCTGAAAACCATTTCCAAATTTTTCTATTCTCTTTATCCCCTTCTTCCAGTTTCTTAAATTCTCTTCTTCCTTCTTCAATAAGTTTTGGGTCTTTTTTAGCTTCTTGAGAAAAACGAACATAAAGATCGAGCATTTCTGGGATTGGATTCTTCTTTAATTTCTCCCGATTACCCCATCGTTTGAAAGCAGCAATTAAAAAACCAAATTGGGTTCCCCAATCACCTGGAAAGCTTAAAGAGATTACTTTATGCCCAACGAATCGTAAAATGTTGACTAAGGCCTGACCAATAATAGTTGAACGGAGATGATGAACCCCCAAGGGTTTGGCAATATTGGGAGAGGAATACTCAATAACAATTGTTTCTTTCTTTTTTGGCCTTCTTTGAAATATCTTTGGGCCTTTTTTTACAAACTCAGAGAATAATCTCTCAAGCTCTTTTTTACTAATCCAAAAATTAACAAACCCCGGTTCAGCCACCTCTATTTTCTCAAACAAGTCAGATTTGAGATTTGAGATTTGAGATTTGAGATTTTCTGCTATTTCCATTGGCTTCTTCTTCACTTGCTTGGCAATTTCCATTGCAATGTTGGTGCTGTAATCCCCATGAATTTTTTCTTTAGGATGTTCTATTTTGATTTCTGGGATGTCAAACTTCGGAAAAACTTTCTCTTTTTGGAGAGTTTTTATTGAGTTCTCTATTAATTTTGTTATTTTATCTCGCATTATTATGTTTTTAGTTTACCGTATTTTTTGCTAAAATTAAAGAGGTTGCGGTTCAGTTATAAAAATACGAAAATTATAATTGAAAATAAAAAAGCGAGGCCTAAACACTGACCTTGCTTGATTCTTCAACCCTGTTTTCTTGAGGACTATCCCCAAGGAAAATCAAAGAAAAAAGCCCAACATATCAGATGTCAGGCTAGAATCCTTGCTTATTTTTTTAAAAAACATCTCTTTCCTCCTGACGGTATTTTACACCGTCAAGCGCTGCACTTTTAGGAATTTACGGAATTCTCGTTGCCAGCCACTACCGGTTGGCTATGTTTCGCTTAAGGATCAATCCTTTATAAGATAAAGGATATTGTCCTTTCGTATACAGAGCCGGTAATCCGGCTTGAGCGAAACTTTGCGTTTGCCATTCTCATCCTTTTGCCAGACCATCACCGGTCTGCCATCAGGAAGAAAGAGTGGCCTACGCGAGGCAACATCAATATTCACAACGTACTCTCCGGGTATTTCCTCTCCATCCTTATAGAATGGGTTGAGGAAAACTCGGACTCGCCACATTGCTTGTACGCAGATTTCCCGGAGTTCTTTGCTGATGACATGTCTCACCGCTTTGAACTCGTCGGAAAGATCCATATACTCGCTACGGGCGAAGACGAAACGTACCATATGATACCTTCTCTGTCCGCGGGGGTCCTTTGGATCAATGCGCTCCCTATGGAAGGCATCCACCATTTGGTACCCAGCCGCTTTGAGCTCTCCGAGAAACTCCACGAGGGAGCAGTTCTCAGTTGGCTCGATAACCAACCTGCCATTTGACTTGTACTTTTTACCCCGCTCTTCAAGAATCTCCCGACCCAAATGTTTCACCGATGCCGGTATTACACCTGGATTTGAGAAACGAAACTGAACCACTACTAGACGTACAGAACTATCCAGTTTTACCATAATTATCACCTCCTTCCATATTTCGTGAATTCTGTTTTGAAGCGCAACACACTCAGGCCATAATGACATTAAGGTTTGCAGCTCAAAACAGAATTCACATTCTCTGTTAAAGAGCAGCCAAAATGCGGGAATCTCCTGCACTTTAGTCGCTTTTTAAACTAAATATCTTATTAATTCAATACTCTTGGGGAGTTGCGCTTGAGGGGTGAGTTTACCCCTCCATTTATGTTTGTATTGTAGCATACTATTAAAATTTTGTCAAGGTTGTCTGGAGAGAAGCCAAATGGTAAACTGGATTTAATGAAAACGTCGCTCCACTCTTCCTGTCTTCGACAGACGCTCACTTCGTTCGCTTCGCTGCACTCCCCAGAAACCCTCGGTTTCTGGCTCTCTCTTCGCTCGCTGTTTTCCTACACGGGAGGAAATTCTTTCCTCCCGACCCCTCCTTGAATTTTTTCATAAAATATGGAAAAAATAATAGTTGAAAACAAAAAAGCATATTTTAACTACCAGATTTTGGAGAAGTTTAAGGCAGGAATTGTTTTGATAGGACAGGAGGTGAAGGCAATTAAATCTGGAAAAATAAGTTTGAGAGGTTCTTTTGTTGTTTTAAGGGACGAGGAAATTTTTTTAATTGGAGCTAACATTCCTCCTTATCAGCCAAAAAACGCGCCCAAAGATTACAATCCCCAAAGGAGCCGAAAACTCCTTTTGAAAAAGGTAGAAATCAAGCATTTGATTGGCAAAGCTCATCAGAAGGGCTTGACCATGGTGCCTCTAAGGGTGTATACTGATAAGGGTAAAATAAAATTAGAGTTCGCAATAGCTCGAGGAAAAAAGAAATTTGACAAAAGAGAATTAATTAAGAAAAGAGAAATTGAGAGAGAGATACAAAGAGCTTTAAAAAAACGGGGGTGAAAGGACTTGACAGAAATTTGATCTGGGATGAGCAAGCCGAGTTCTGAAATCTCGATAATCTTTCAGAATCAGCAATAAGTGCAAACTTATTCGCAAGACCTGCTTACGCAGTAGCGTAAAGCCATCTCCCTGTTGATTCTCGATAGGCAGTCAGGGGTGTCATAAATCGAGATAGATGGTTATTCCGCCTCAAATAGCCATTAAAATTTAAGAGGCTCAGGATCTTAATTTTTTCGCTTGCTTTAAAGTTAAGACCCGAGCAAAAAAGTAAGCTAAGCTTGTAGATTTGTTCCAGAAAAATTTCTGCACGAGGGTTCAACCCCTCCACCTCCACCAAGTTAAAATTTTGCCAAAAAGAATATTCATCAACAATCAAATAAGGGCAGATAAGGTAAGGGTAATTAGTCCGGATGGTAAACAGCTTGGGATTTTTAATTTAGAAGAAGCTATTCAAAAAGCGAAAGAGGCAGGCTTAGACCTTATTTTAATAACTCGTAAAGTACAGCCTCCGGTTTGTAAGATAATGGATTATGGGAAGTATCTCTACCGAGAGAGCAAAAAAGAGAGAAAGCAGAGAGCAACCAAGGCCGGCGAGTTAAAAAATGTTAGATTGAGTTTTAATATCTCAGAGCACGATTTGGAAACTCGAGTCAGGGCAACCGAAAAATTCTTAAAAAAGGGTTATAGGGTTAGAATCGAAATGGTGCTCCGGGGAAGAGAAAAAGCCCTCAGCGATTTCTCTAAACAGAAAATAAGTCACCTCTTAGAGATTTTGAAAGAAACTGTACCCATCAAGGTTGAGAGAGAATTAAAAAGAGAAGGTAGAGGATTAACCATGATTATCGCTAAAGAATAATTTATGAAAACGAGGAAATCATTAAAAAAGAGATTCAAAATCACCGGGAGCGGTAAGGTGATGAGGAGGGCTACTGGTCAGAATCACCTACGAGCTAAAAAATCGGGGAAGAAAATTCGTCAGACGCGAAAATGGGTTGAGGTTTCAAAGCCCGTAGCTAAAAAAATAAAGCAGTTGATTAAGTAAACTACGAAAGACCCAAATCGGAGAGGGGTCGGGAGAACCGCAGGTTCTCCCGTGTAGGAAAAAAGCGAGCGGAGCGAGCGATTAGCTTTGTAATACCACTATGGTCAGAGTAAAACGAGGAAAAATTGCTCACAAAAGAAGAAAGCGCCTCCTGAAAGAGGCGAAAGGTTTTCGTTGGGGCAGAAAAGCAAAATATCGAGCAGCAAAAGAAGCTCTAATGCATGCCTGGAAATATGCCTATCGGGATAGAAGAAATAAAAAGAGAGAAGCAAGACATCTCTGGCAAATTCAAATTGCAGCTTTCTGCAGGGAATTAGGAATCTCTTATAGTAAATTTATAAATAACTTGAAAAAAAATAAGGTTGAACTTGACAGAAAAATTTTAGCTGAAATTGCCAGAGAAAAACCTGAGATTTTTAAAAAAATTGTTGAAAAAGTAAAAACTTAAGAAAAGTATCCTTCTTTTTTTAACAATTCTATTTTCTTCTTAACTCCCTTATTGTAGCCGCCAATTTCCCCATCAGACCTTATAACCCGATGGCAAGGAATTTTGGGGTTTTTATTTTTACTTAAAATATTCCCCACTGCCCTCCATGCTCGAGGTCTTCCGACCCTGGCTGCCACTTCTTTATAAGTTGTAGTTTTACCTAACGGAACTTGTTTTACAATTTCATAAACTCGATTCTCAAAATTTTTAATTTTGAATTGTAACTTTTCACTTTTCATTTTTCATTTTTAATTTCAAATAGTCATTTGCTTTCTTTAAAATTTCTTTTGAATTTTTAAATGTTAAACGATTCAGGGCTTCTTCATAAGGGAGCCAGGTATAATCTTTATGCTCATAAGATAATTTCACCTCTTCAGTTTTGGTTTGGGCTAAAAGAAAGGTGGCAATCTTCATTATGTTTTTTCCTTTGAGTTTGAAGAAAAACTTTATCCATTCTTTAAATCCAGGGATAAATCTAATGTCCTCTATTCCTACTTCTTCTTTGATTTCCCGACGAGCAGTATCTTCCAGGGACTCCCCTTTCTCAATAAGACCTCTGGGAAATTCCCAATGACCCCAGCCGTATTGAATTAAAAGATATTTTATTTTTTTGTTTCGCCGGAAAATAATTGCCCCAGCAGATTTCTCCAAAGGCATAAGAAATTAAAACTCTTTTGATTACCTTAGTATCTGGAAGTACTGCCAAGCAAAAGTTCCACCAACAATCAAAGCGGCAATAAGAATGATAACAATTCCAATTGAGGTTGGAATTTTTTTGTTTAGAAACGAATTACCAGCCATAGTAAGTTCTTTTTTAATAACTTGACCTTTTAATTTATTGTAAATTACTTGAAGAATTTTAACAATTTTTCTAAGGGTTGAGTGTTTATGATATCTTTTTTCTCGGCCCAACCTCTTCGCGCTTGGGCAATACCAAATTCCATAAATCTTAATTGGTCTTTGCGGTGAGAGTCAGTGTTTATTACCAGTTTTATACCAAATTCAATTGCTCTTTTGATGTTGACATCATTTAAATCTAATCTTTCTGGATAAGAGTTGACTTCCAAAATTGTTTTTGTTTCTCTGGCTGCTCTTAAAACTTTATCAATGTCAATTTGATATTCATCTCTTCTTTTTAAGATTCTGCCGGTTGGGTGGGAAATAATCTTAATGTAAGGGTTTTTCATTGCTTTAATAATTCTTTGGGTCATTTTATCTCTAGCCATTTTTATATTTGAGTGAATTCCCGCAATGGCATAATCCAGTTTTTTCAAGGCCTCATCGTTTATGTCAATAGAGCCATCGTTTAAAATATTTGTTTCTGCTCCTTGCAGAACCTTAAATTTGACATTTGACATTTGGCTTTTGGAATTTAACTTATCTATTTCTTTTCTCTGTTGAGCCAATTTCCTTTCATCTAACCCATGTTCTATTCTTAAAAACTTTGTATGATCGGTAATCCCCAAATATTGGTAACCCATTTTCATTGCTGTTTTTGCCATCTCTAAAATTGAATTTGCTCCTCCATCCCATTTTGAGTGGCAATGCAAATCTCCTTTTATATTTTTTATTTCAATTAATTTTGGTAATCCATTTGGCTTGCCATGAGCTTCTCGAATAGCTGCTTCAATTTCTCCCCTGTTCTCTCTTATCTCTGGTGGGGGACATTTCATTCCCAAAATTTTGTAAATTTCCTCTTCGGTTTTGCCAGCAACCTGTTTTTTCCCCTTAAAAACTCCATATTCGTTGAGCTTCAATCCTTTCGCCTGAGCAATTTTTCTGGTTTGAATATTATGGTCTTTGCTGCCGGTAAAATACTGCAAAGCTGAGCCATAAGATTTTCTGGGAACAACTCGCAAATCAACATCAAAACCCTCTTTCAATCTAGATCGGAAGAGC
>JAHCRD010000019.1 GCA_020148085.1 Patescibacteria group bacterium
TTGGGATTAAATTAAATATTGCCAAAAGGAGATTTATCCAAACAATATAGCTGAAAACAATTGCTAAATTTGAGACAGGAGTTAAATTTGCTAGAGGCAGAAACCTTAAGAGCATTCCAAAAACAACAGCCAAAGAGATATTTGCTGTGGGACCTGCCATAGCCACTTTTGCTGAACCATATTTTTTATCTCTGAAATTGAAAGGGTTGATCGGGACAGGTTTTGCCCAACCAAAAATTATTCCTGACCTCAACAAAATTAACATTAAAGGTAAAAGTACTGAACCAATAGGGTCCAAATGCCTTAGAGGATTCAAGCTCAATCTACCTGCCAGCTTTGCTGTTGGGTCGCCAAGATAATTAGCCACTGCTCCATGAGAGACCTCATGGATAATAATCGAGAAAAGAAAAACTATAATAACAATAATAAAAAAAGTTGGGTCCATTGATTTTCTCTAAAATTTATTTTATTATTGTATCATATGAGCAAAATTTGTGCAATCTGTGGCAAGGGTTCCCGAGTTTTTGGAGTCAGAAAAAAACTCCGAGGAAAATACAATCCTACGGTCAAACGGAGGAAATATCCCAATTTACAATGGGTCAGAGTTCCTATTGGAATAACTCTAAAAAAATACAAAAAATTTGCTGGCAAAAGAATCTTAGCTTGCACCAAATGCATCAAAGCATTGGGCAAGAGAAGGTAATTTTCGGGCTGTAGTACAACAGTTAGTATTTGCCCTTGGGGTGGGTAAGACCCGAGTGCAACTCTCGGCAGCCCGAAAGAAAAAGCCACCTCGTGGTGGTTTTTGTTTGTAGAATTCACAGAGACCCGTTCTCTGGAAATTATCTTATTTGGCAGGTTTCAAAGAAAGGGGAGATTGCTTTTTGGATTTCTAATAGATAGTTCTCTGGATAGGGTTTTATTTTCTCAAACTTTGGGTCAATTGTTTTTTCTGGTCGGAAATTTTGTAAAAAATATTTTTTAGCTGGCGAGAGCCATTGAGCAATTTTTAAAATATCTTCTTTATCTAAAATTGTAGGGACTACCGTCGTTCTAAATTCGGCATCTATTTTTCCTTCCTTTAAAATTTTTATACTTTCTTCAACATTTTCTAACATTCTTTTATTCCAATTATTCAGTCCAACTATTTTGCCATATTTATCCTTTGGGGCTTTGACATCCATTGCCAGATAATCTACTAATTTTTTATCGATTAAATCTTTCAGCATTTTAGGATTGAAACCGTTAGTATCAATTTTTATTTCATATCCCAATTTTTTTATTCTCTGACAAAATTCCGGTAAATCCTCTCTCGCCGTTGGTTCGCCTCCGCCGACGCAAACGCCCTCTAACATTCCCTTTCTTTCTTTTAAAAATCTGAAAAAATCTTTTTCTGAAATTTGTTGGACTTCATTTATTTTCTCGGGTAAAACAAGCTCTGGATTATAACAAAAAGGGCAGCGGAAAGAACATCCAAGAGAAAAAACCGTGCAAGATATTTTGCCCGGAAAATCAATCAAAGTTAGTTTTTGCAAACCTCCGATTTTCATATTTTAATTTTAAATTCTTCTCTTTCTTTGTACTCCTGCTGTTTTCCTTTGTGCCATTGTGACAGGGGCCTAAGGTATCCCACTATTCTTGTATAAACCTCACAAGGTTGTTTTATGGTGCATTTTGGGCAAGTCCAATGCTCACCAGTTAAATAGCCGTGAACCGGACAAATTGAGAAGGTTGGGGTGAAAGTGATATAAGGTAAGTGGAATTTTTCAAAGATTTTTTTGATTAACTTTTTAACAGTTCCTATATCAGAGATTCTCTCCCCCAAAAAGAGATGTAAAACTACGCCTCCCGTATATTTACATTGAATTTCATCTTGGAGTTTTAAGGCCTCGAAAATGTCATCGGTGTAATTAACCGGTAGCATTGTCGAATTCGTGAAATATGGAGTCTCCTCCGTACCAGCAGTAATAATCTCAGGATATTTCTCTTTGTCTTTTTGAGCCAGACGATAAGCAGTAGATTCAGCAGGTGTTGCTTCTAAATTGTATATATTGCCAGTTTCTTTTTGGTATTTGACCAACTTTTCTCTCATAAAATCCATAATTTCCAAAGCAAATTTTCTTCCATTTTTTGAACCAATATCCTCACCAATAAAATTTAACAAACATTCATTCATTCCCACCAAGCCAATGGTTGAGAAATGATTAGCATAATAGCCACCTCTGGCTTTTTCAATTCCAGACAAATAAAACTTTGAATAAGGATACAAACCTTTTTCAATGAAGTTTTCTATGGTTTTTCTTTTAATTTCTAAAGAGTCACGAGCTAAATCCATCATTTTGCCCAATCGTTCAAAAAATTCTTTTTTGGTTTTTGAAAGATAACCAATTCGTGGCAAGTTTAGCGTCACCACGCCGATACTTCCGGTTAACGAGCCCGAACCAAACAATCCTCCCCCACCCCGATTGTAAAGTTCGGTGAGCTGGAGACGAAGCCTACAACACATACTCCTAACATCCTCTGGTTTCATTTCCGAATTTATGTAATTGGCAAAATAGTTTGTGCCGTATTTTGCTGAGGCCTCAAAAATTCCATCGAAAGCTGGCTCTTGCCAGGGAAAATCTTTTGTAATGTTAATAGTGGGAATGGGGAAATGAAAGGGTCTGCCAGATTTGTCTCCTTCAAGCATCGCTTCATAGAATGCTTTATCAAAAATTTTCATTTCTTTCTCAAATTCAGCATAAGTTTCTTTTTGGGGCTTCCCCCCGATAATTACTGGTTGAGAAGCAAATACTAGGGAGGGCTTGAGATCCAAGGTAATATTAGTGAAAGGAGACTGGAAGCCTACCCGAGTAGGCACAGCCATATTGAATAAAAATTCTTGGAGAGCTTGTTTTACTTTTGGATAATCTAAATTGTCATAGCGAATAAAAGGAGCTAAAAGGGTATCAAAATTTGAAAAAGCAATCGCGCCAGCCACTTCCCCTTGGAGAGTATACATAAAATTCACTACTTGGCCCAGAGCAGCTCTGAAGTGTTTCGCTGGCTTGGTCTCGATTTTTCCCGGAACTCCTTGGAAACCTTTCAATAAAAGGTCATAAAGGTCCCACCCCATGCAGTAGCAGCCCAAAGTATCTAAATTATGAATATGCAAATCGCCAGATTCATTTGCTTCCCTAATTCTTTTTGGATAGATTTTGTTTAACCAATATCTTTTGATAATGTAGGAGGTTCCGTAATGATTTAATCCCTGAAGAGAAAATGCCATGTTAGCATTTTCTTTAACTTCCCAATCCAATTTTCCTAAATATTGGTCAACTCTATCCACTGCTTCCTCGGACACCATTACTGCCTCCCTTATCCTTCTTCTTTGCTCTCTATATAAAATATAGGACTTGGCAGTTTCAACAAACCCTTCCAAAATTAAAACTTCTTCAACAATATCTTGAATTTGCTCAACTGTTGGAATTTCTTTTTTTTTGAATCTTCGATTCAGTAATTTGACTACTCTGTCGGAAAGTTTTTTTGCTTTTTTGCCATCCCCCTGGTTTGTCGAAGTTAAGGCCTTGAATATGGCTTCAGTGATTTTTTGTTGCTCAAAGTCAACAATTCTGCCATCTCTTTTTTTGACTTTTTCAAAAGTTGGTTTCACCATAAAATATTCGCTACGCTAAAGCTTGCGAATATTTTTTAGAAACCCACGGTTTCTAACGCTCGCAAGCTTCGCTTGCTCACTGTTTTCCTCCACGGGGAGATACCCAATCTCCCTGATTCCCTTTGTGATCATATCGAAATTTTTCAAATTCCGATATGATATTATTATTCTAATCTTACTTGAAAGTCAGAACCATTTCAAATAGAAACTTTTCCACAGTTTACCCTCTTGCATTGCTGTAGCTATAAGTTATAATAAAAAAATTTAAAAAAATAGCCCTGCCCTCTTCTCAGGATTTGCCAGAAATAATCCAAGTGGGTACGCGCCATTAAGTCATTTTGGCTTAACAGACGTTGCGCTCCCGTGAGAAAAAGTTTGTCCGGCAATCCAATCAGAAGGGACAGGGCTATTTTTATTGTATAATTTTTCAAGTAAGTTTGTCAACCCTAAAGCCCGAGAATCTCTGTCATCTGTTTAATCAAAGAAACTACTACTGGCGATGGCATCAAACTGTAAGAAGGAACTCCCTCATCATCAGAAAACTGCCAGGGTTTTTCAATTATCTTGACTTGCTTAATACCCTCTTGCCATTGGTAGCTATATTCTGGAGTGATTTCATAATTGTCGATAAATTGGGCAGCTTTTTCTACTGGTATAGAATTTCTTAAAAGAATTTTCGGAATACCATAAAGTGAAAATGTTTTTTTCATTAATTGTTCATCTTTGTCTAATCTTTGTCTAATTGGCTCTATGCCTAATTCATCACCCTCCTTTGGAAGCATCCTTGCCCCTTTACATTGTGAATTATCACAGATAAGATAAAATTTTTTCTCCTTCTGGTCATAGCCTACCGTTTCTGTTGAATGAACTTTTAGGTTTCTTGAGGTCTGGCAGAGGGGACAAACTACTCGATATTTTATTCTTTCATCAATTACTGTTTCTGGAACATCAATCAGGACAAAAACATCAGGGTCATCTCGATAGCCAATTAAATCACGGAAAAACAAGGAATAAGAAATCTGGTCTAAGTCTCTGGGAAAACCATCAATGAAGAGAGCTTTCTTCTTCCGCTTGGCTATTTCCTCTTTAACCAAAGCTAAAATCAATTCAGAGGAAAGAAGGGTTTTGGTGCTCCTTTTCTCTAAGGCAGAAATTATCTCTTTGAGGGATAGATAGCCACGGTAGTTTTTTTCCAAAAAAGAAACCAACTCTTTTCTCTTCTTCCTATCTTTTACCACCTCGTCAAGATTTCTCACCATATCTCCGATAGAAAAATGTTCCACGTGATCTTTGTCCACCACTTCCTTAAACATTTTAGCATAGGTGCCCTTGCCAGAATTCTTTTTCCCCAAAAGATAGGCAATAAAAGTGTTTTCTTTTAGGTATTCTCTTAACTTTTTAATTTCCCTTCCCGCCTTCAGCTCAAAATAATTTTTCCTTTGACTAAAATCAGTTAGGTCAAACTTCTGATGAGTCTTTTCAATTTTTGTTTTAAAAATTGGAAATTGAATGCCTCTCATAAAATTTATTACCATTGCTTACTATTTTTATATTACCATCTTGATCGGTTCTTAGCACTTTTATAGCAAATTCTTCCAGATTTCTCAAGACCTGTTGGTGAGGATGACCATAAGGATTATTTTTACCACAAGAAATTACAGCAATTTCAGGAGTAACTTTTTCCAAAAATTCTTCTGAGGTTGAGGTTTTGCTTCCGTGATGGGCGACTTTTAAAACATCGGAAGACAAATCAACTTCTTTCTCCAAAAGCTCTTTTTCTATTTTTGTGGTTATGTCCCCTGTGAACAAAAAACTGTTTTCCCCAAAGAAGACCTGAGAAATTACTGAAGTATCATTGCTACTTGCTTCAAAAAATTTTCCTTCCAAACTTTCAAGAGGATATAAAATGAAAATTTGAACATTTTCGGCTTTAATCTTTTGACCAGCTCTGGCTATCACTTTTCTCGCCCCCTCCTTTTCTAATTTTTCTTGCCACTCTTCAAAAACTTTTGTCTCTCGCAAAACTCCAGTCCATAAAATATTGGCTACTTTATATCTATTAAACACCCAAATTAATCCTCCGAGGTGATCTTTTTCTGGATGAGTCAAAATCACTAAATCTAAAGTTCTGTCCCAAAAAGGCAAATTCCAAGCTAATTTTTCTAAAACTTTCTTACCCGAGCCCCCATCAATTAAAATCTGATGTCCTTTTGGTGTCTCAATAAAAATAGCATCTCCTTGGCCAACATCAAAAAATGAAACTCGCAAATTTCCATCTAAATTAAAAACAGCTCCCCAGAGATATAAATTCGCTAAACCCAGTAAAAATAAACTCAAAAACAGAGCTGTCCTTTTAACTCTCATTTTTTATTTAATTCTTCCAGCAATTTATCAATATCAATCCCATACATTTTGCAGACTTGCCCAATTTTTAAATTTTTAATCTCAAATTTTGCCATAGGACAAGTTAAACAGGGCAAATTATATTTTGCCAAAATTTTCTTACCTTCCTCGGATTTTAAAATTTCAGCTAAAGTTGAATTTTTGGTAAACTTTTTTGGCATTTTGTTAGCCAGCTAACCATCCTCCGTCAATCACCACATCGGAGCCGGTCATATAAGAGGAGGCAGCAGAAGCCAAAAACAAAACTAAATTGCTGACCTCTTCTGGTTTGCCAACTCTTCCTAAAAGAATTCGAGCCAATATTGCTTTTTCCTGCTCTGGGTCTTTTTTAATTGGGTCAATCATCGGAGTTTCAATCACTCCGGGAGAGATAGCATTCACTCTGATGCCAAGAGGGGCTAGTTCCAGAGCTGAGGCCTCGGTCATTCCAACAATTCCACCTTTGCTAGCACAATAATGAACCAGATTAGGAAAACCAACTCCAACTTGACCCATGGCAACAGAGGCGATATTGATTATTACCCCTGATTTTTGCTTTGCCATCTCTCGGGCACAAGTTTGAGCACATAAAAAGTATCCTTTAAGATTGATATCCAAAGTTTTATCCCATTCTTCTTCGGTCATTTCTAAAAATGGTTTGAATTGAGCAATTCCAGCATTATTAACTAAAATATCAACTTTACCAAATTTCTCAACTGTTTTTTTAACCATTTCCTCTACCTCTTTCTTTTTTGAAACATCGCATTTCAAAGCTAAGCCCTCTCCCCCACTTTTTTCAATTTCATCAACCACCTTTTGACAATCTTCCTCTGAAATATCAGAAACCACAACCTTACATCCAACTTGAGCCAATTTTAAAGCGTGGGTTTTGCCCATTCCTCTCCGGGCTCCGGTAACAATAGCCACTTTTCCTTTTAGGTCCTTATATATATTATTTACCATTTACGATTTACTATTTATGACTTTTACGACCTTTGCCTTTTTGATTGCCTCTTTAATAAGATTATCAACCTCAAGTTTTTCTTCTTCTTTTTTCACTTCTCTTAAACCAGCTTTTGTCTCTGGGTGTTTTGGCAAAAATCTCTGACAACAATCTTCAGCCGGTAAAATAGAAGTATCAAAAGTTCCAATCTCTTTTGCTTTTTTTATTATATCTTCTTTATCCATTCCTATCAATGGTCTTAAAACTGGCAAATCAACAGCAGTTTCAATTACTCCAATATTCTCCAAGGTCTGAGAAGCAACCTGACCTACACTCTCCCCGGTAATCAAAGCTTTTGCCTTTTCTTTTTTAGCTAAAACTTCAGCAATTCTGAACATAAATCTCCGGTACAAAACCACTCTTAATTTAGCTTTAGTTTTCAATAAAATTTCTTTTTGGATTTCAGTGAAAGGAACTGAATAAAGCTTTGATTGAAATTGAAACTTATTCAAAATTTTAACTATCTTTTTGGCTTTCTCCACAGAACTTTGTTTGGTGAAAGGATAGCTTGTGAAATGTAAAAAAATTATTTTAATTCCTCTTTTTTGGCCATAAAAACTTGCTACTGGTGAATCAATCCCTCCCGATAATAAAGAGATTGCTTTCCCACTCACTCCAACTGGCAACCCCCCAGGACCTTTGATTTTCTCTAAATATAAAAAAGCATATTTTTCAACTATTTCAATAAAACAAGTTATATCAGGATTTTTCAGGTCAACCCGCACACCAGAACCTTTGGTCTGGTGTGGGGCAAGCTTTCTCAAAACATATTCGCCTACTTTCTCATTAATCTGCTGAGAGGTTAAAGGGAAATCTTTTTTTGACCTCCTAGTTTCAATGCGAAAACTCTTAAACTTTTTGTCTTTTAATATCTCTACTGCTTTTTTCTTGATGGCTTCAATTTTTTGAGGACAACTCTTTCCGAAAGCAAAGAAGGCTAAGCCAAAAACATTTTTTAAAGATTTTTTAATCAAATTTTCTTTTACTTGTTCTTTCAATTCAATCAAAATTCTCCCCGAAATTCTTTTGACTTTTTTGTAAGAATTCCCAGGCAAAGATTTTTTAATGTTCTCAACCAATTTCTCTTCAAAAAACTTCCTGTTCTTCCCTTTCAAGCCAATTTCAGCATAATGACAAATAATGTAATCCCACTTCATAATTCTATTTTTTTATCTTGATTGCTTTTCCTTCAATTAAAGCTTGAGAGACTTTTTTCCGAGCTGAAGCTAAAATACGCTGCAATGTGCTTTGAGAAATTTTCATTTTTTTAGCTGCTTCTGCTTGATCTAAATTTTCTAAATCACAAAGCCGCAAAGCTTCTAACTCATCTGCATCCAAATTAACCTCTTCTAACATTGAAAGGGGCACTGCTCTTGGTTTAAAATAAGTCACATTTGGATCAAAAAGAACTTTCCTTGGTTTTATTGGTCGAGGAGACATACTTTTTGAATTAGATTTTTATATATCTTTTCTATTTCTTTTTTGACCTTTAGATTTGTTTCCATAATTGGAGTTAAATTAGCAATTGCTTTAAATATTTTTTTATCATAAGAAATTTTCCCTAAAAATTTGTTGCCGGCCCACTTTTCCATTTTATTACTTAATTGAGAGTTAATATCCCACTTATTTATCACCAACTTCCAGGAAATTCTAAAATGATTTACCACTTTTAAAACTCTTTTTAAATCAGAAAACCCGGAAGGTGTTGGTTCGGTAACTAAAATAGTAAAATTTGCGTCTTGCAAAGAAGCAATAACTGGGCAGCCGGTTCCAGGGGCAGAATCAATGATTTGCAAATCGTTCTCAAACTTGTCCGCCTCCTTTTTAAGTTCACTGACCACTTTACCAGACCCAGTTTCTCCCGGGAAAAGATTTCCTGAAACTAAAGGAAAGCCGTATTTTGTTTTTTTAATTTTAATCTCTCCATTTTGAACCGATTTCAATTTTATTGCCTCTCGAGGACAAATTACTTCGCAAGCTCCACAACCTTCACAAAGAAATGAATTCAATCTTGGCTTTTCGTTTTCCATTTTTAAAG
>JAHCRD010000001.1 GCA_020148085.1 Patescibacteria group bacterium
CAATTCCTACCAAACCCCAGCTTCTCCTTGCTTTACTAACCGGAGTTATTTATATCTTTGCCCTTTTTTGGTTTTTTATGGGTCTGGAACATTTTGAGCCATCAAGAATTGTGCCAGCCATCGGTGGCATACTGCCTCTGTTCACCTTCACCTTGGTCTATTTTTTCTCAAGAGGAGAGGCGGTTTTGGGAGTTAAAGAACTTTTTGCTTTCGCTATCCTAATTTTGGGTAGCTTTTTAATTACCTTTGAGAGGAAAAAGATTTCTTTCCAAAGTTTAAAGATTTCCATACTTGCTGCTTTTTTGTTCGCTTTGGTTTTTGTCTTAAGTAAATATGTTTATTTGGCCCAATCTTTTTGGTCGGGCTTTATTTGGATGAGAATAGGAGGGTTTTTAGCCGCCCTTTGTTTTCTTTTAACAAAAACGGTAAGAGAAGAGATTTTCTTGAAAAAGTTCACTTTCCAAAAAAAGACCGGTACTCTTTTTCTTTTCAATCAAGGTATGGGAGCTGGCGGTTTTATTTTACAAAACTTTGCTATCGCTTTGGCCGGCTTGGCTTTTTTGCCCTTCATTAACGCCCTGCAGGGTATCCAGTATGTCTTTTTGTTTTTAATCATAGTCCTCTTGGCCAGAAAATTCCCAAGAATTGTTGAAGAAAAATTAACCAAGAGAAATATCTTACAGAAAGTTATCAGTATTGCCTTAATTGGCTTGGGCCTGATTATTTTGTATTTCTAATATGAAATTACGGACTCTCAAAATTGTTATTTTGATTATCATTGCTATTTTTGTCCTCTATTTAATTATTTGGACTTTTGATTTCAGCAAAGGGGAAGAACCGCGTTTGGGAATAACCTTCAGCCAATTTTATACTCAAGAACAATTGGGCTTGGATTGGCAAAAAACTTATTTGGCAATTCTGGAAGATTTAAATCCGGAATATCTCCGTTTAATCGCCTATTGGCAATATCTTGAGCCAATCAGGGGTCAATTTAATTTTGAAGATTTAGATTGGCAAATTACCGAAGCAGAAAAAAGAAACAAGGAGATAATTTTAGTGGCTGGGCATCGTGTTCCTCGCTGGCCAGAATGCCATCATCCAGCTTGGGCTGAAAAATTAGCAACCGGAGAACTCCAGGAAGCAATTTTAGAATTTTTAAGCCAAACCATAAACCACTATAAGGACATTGAAAGTATTAAGGCTTGGCAAATAGAAAACGAACCTTTATTTTTTCTTTTTGGCAATTGTCCAAAGCCGGACAGAGAGTTTTTAAAAAAAGAAATTGCTCTGGTAAAATCTCTGGACCCTACGCGACCCATCATCATCACTGACAGCGGCGAATTAAGTTTGTGGTTAAAAACCTCGGGACTCTCTGAAATTTTAGGAACTACCCTATATCGAACTGTTTGGGGTAAACCCTTTGGCTATTTTAAACATCTCTATCCCCCAGTTTTTTATACCTTGAGAGGTTGGGTTGCAAAAAAATTTTTTGGTAATCAAAAAATTATCATTTCTGAACTCCAAGGAGAACCTTGGGGCCGAGAACACAAATCATTGGCTCAGGTACCTTTAGAAGAGCAACTAAAACATTTTAGCTTGAAAGATTTAAAAAAGAACCTTCAATTTGCTAAAAAAACCGGAGTAAGCGAGATTTATCTTTGGGGTGTTGAGTGGCATTATTGGCTAAAAGAAATTCATAATGACCCCACATTTTGGAAGGAAGCAAAAGAGATTTTTAACAAATAAAAAAGACCGAGGCAGTAATTTTTGAACATTGCTATCGCTGCCTCGGCCATATTGGTACCAACGAGTTTGCTCTGATCAAAGACAATCATGAATGTCAGAAATGGTAAGCCCAATACATATTATAACCTCAATAATCCCTAGGGTAAAACCGGCTATTCCGAATCCTACATACTCAGAGGTCACCCAGACTGCATTTCCACCAAAAACGATGGAAAGAATTGGGAAGATTAAAAATCCCAAGAAAGGAACTACCAGAAAAGGAGCCACACAACCAATAATCCCAAATAAACCTAAAACGAGACTTGCTATTCCCATCTTTTCCTCCTAATTTGATTCTTCAGAAATAAATCTAGTCGAGTTTTTGTAAAACATACTTGCGATGAATGACCTTCTCTTGACCGTCCTCCAAAAGTTTAACCCTTACTAATCCTCTTGTAGATTGTAATCACTTCTGCTTCCTGGGGAGAGGCCATCGTCTTATCGTGAACTCGCACATGGTCACCTAACTTTAAAGGAATCAGTTTTAGTTTAGACAATCTGTCATCACCTCCTTCCAAATTGTTTAAGAACAAAATTTTGACACTTACTGATAGATTTTATAATATAAAATATTGGAATGAGTTTGTCAAACAGGGAAGCTGTGAATAGAGCTTTAATTGTAAGTTATACGCCATATTTTTTAGAAAGGCGGAATTTTTGGTTTGAGGAAAATTTAGCCAAGATTTTGCGAGCCAGAAAAACCCAAACCTTTTGGCAGGATAACACGCTTTTTTTAGAAAAGGGGCAGAAAGTAAATCTATCGGAAATTTTGAGAAAATTGGATGAGCTGGGCTATGAAAAAGTTTTCAAGGTTCAAGAGCCGGGAGAATTTTCTCAAAGGGGAGGTATTGTTGATGTTTTTCCCGTAAATTCGAAATTTGCTGTAAGATTTGATTTTTTAGGAAACAAGATAGAGAACATTGAGAAATTAGATATTGAGATTGAAGATGAGAAACGACAAAAAGAATTTTTAAAAAGGAAATTAAAATCCCAGAAATTATTTTCTGATTTAAAGGGACTGAAAGCAGGAGATTATTTGGTTCATTTGGATCACGGGGTGGGAAAATTCATGGGTGTTGTGCCGATGGAGAAAGAATATTATCTTTTAGAATATGGCGGGAGCGATAAATTATATGTTCCCTTTGGGCTTGAAAGAAAACTCTCTCGCTATATAGGCTTCAGCACTCCTAAGATTTCAAGATTAGGAAGCACTCTTTGGCAAAGGACAAAAAGAAAAATTAAAGAGGAGGCGGAGAAGTTTGCCAGAGAACTTTTAAGTATTTTTGCCAAAAAAGAAATAGCTACTCGTCCCTCTTATAAAGAAAAGGAGATTTCTGAAAGTTTAGATGCCACTTTTGAATACTCTTTAACTCCGGACCAAATTGAAGCTTTGAGAGATATTGAAAAAGATATGGAAACCGAGAAGCCATTGGATAGAATTGTTTGTGGAGACGTTGGTTTTGGCAAAACTGAGGTTGCTCTGAGAACAGCAGCCAGAGTTGCTGAAAATGGAAGGCAAGTAGCTATGATTTGCCCGACCACAATTTTAGCCTCGCAGCACTTGAACGTTTTCCAAAAAAGATTAAAAAATCTTCCTTTCAAAGTTGAGATTCTTTCAAGATTGCAACCAAAAAATCTTCAAAGAAAAATCATCAAACAGTTGGGGGAAGGAAAAATTGATATTTTAATTGGTACTCACCGGATTCTCTCAAGGGATGTAGGTTTCCAAAACTTAGGCCTTTTAATTGTTGATGATGAACAAAAATTTGGGGTCAGGCAAAAAGAAAAGCTGAGAAAATTAAAACCAGAAATTGATGTTCTCTCCTTATCGGCAACCCCCATTCCAAGGACTTTGTATATGGCTTTGAGTTCTTTGAAAGATATCAGTTTGATTCGTACGCCCCCCGAGGGAAGAAAAGGAATCAAAACTCATATTGCATCCTTCAAAAAAGAAATCGTTAAAAAGGCAATTGAGTCGGAACTTAAAAGAGACGGCCAGATTTATTTTTTACATAATCGGATTGAGACAATCGAGAATTTTAAAAAATTTTTAACTGGGTTAGAAACTGGAGTTAAAATTGGGATTTTACACGGCAGATTAAAAGAAAAGGAAATGGTTAAAATAATGGATGACTTCCAAAAAGGGGAATTTGATTTGTTACTTGCAACAACAATTATTGAAAATGGCCTTGATCTGCCAAAAGTTAACACTTTAATTGTTGATAATGCCACCAAGTTGGGCTTGGCCCAGGCCTATCAAATTCGAGGCAGAATAGGGCGTTCTTACATCCAAAGTTTCGCTTACTTTCTCTATCCCAAAGGAAAACTTACTTCCTTAGCCAAAAAGCGGCTCAAAGCCTTAAAAAGAGCAGAGGAGTTGGGTTCTGGTTATCGTATTGCTTTGGCTGATTTGGAAATCCGGGGAGCTGGCAATATCTTGGGTAAAGAACAATCAGGAAATATTAACAGAGTTGGCTTGAATTTATATTGTCAAATGATATCTCAAGCAATTGAGAAATTAAAATCGAATTACCTTTAAAAATCTATTTTTTCCCTTTACACTCATATAATGGAAATAAAAACTATAGAAATCAGTGATGAGCTCTATCCGAAACTTTTAAGAAAAATTTCTGATCCTCCAAAAGCTCTTTATTTTAGAGGAGAATTATTAAAAGATGAAACCTGTTTTGCCATAGTTGGAACTCGCAGGTGTTCCGATTATGGAAAAGAAATTGCTTTTTCTATTGCTCGTGATCTGGCTGAAGCTGGCTTAACAATTGTCAGTGGGATGGCAAGGGGAATCGATAGCATGGCCCACAAAGGAGCCATTGAAGTCCAAAAAAGAACTATTGCTGTTTTGGGAACAGGAGTTGATAAGAAAAGTATTTATCCTCAAGAGAACTTGATATTAGTAAAAAAAATTTTAGAGAATGAGGGTTGCTTAATTTCTGAATATCCTCCGGGAACCCCGGGAATGAAAGGATATTTCCCAGAAAGAAATCGGATAATCTCTGGAATAAGCTTAGGGGTTTTGGTAGTTGAAGCTAAATTTGGCTCAGGCGCTTTAATTACAGCTAATTGGGCAAGAAAACAAGGAAGAAAAGTTTTTGCTCTGCCAGGCTCAGTTCATTCTTCAAATTCAAAAGGACCTCATTTTTTAATTAAAAAAGGGGCGAGGCTGGTTGAAAATGCTAACGATATCTTGAAAGAATTAAATTTAGCCAAAGTTGAAAGAAAAAAAATAAAGGGAGGAAGTTTGGAAGAAAATTTAATTTTAGAGGTTTTGGCTAATGGAAATTTGCATATAGACAAGATTATTGAGAAAACAGAACTCTCTTCGCAAGTAGTTTCAGCCTCCTTGAGTTTAATGGAAATAGAGGGTAAGGTGAAAAACTTAGGTAGCAATGTATATGCGCTAGCGCGCTAAAAATCATGAACCTCATAATAGTTGAGAGCCCTATGAAGGGACGGACAATCGAAAAATTCTTAGGACCAAACTATTTGGTTCGGTCTTCTTATGGCCATATTAGGGATTTGCCAGCCAAAGAATTAGGGGTTGATATTGAAAAAGATTTTAAGCCAAAATATGTTATTCCTTTTAAAGCAAGGAAAAGAGTATCTGAACTTAAAAAATATTTGCCCAGAGCTGAGATTGTAATTTTGGGTACCGACTCCGATAGAGAGGGAGAAAGTATTGCCTGGCATTTAACTAAAATTTTAAATCTGAACGGAGAAAAACCTTATCAAAGGATTGTTTTTCATGAAATTACGAAGAGGGCCATTGAAGAGGCACTTGAAAATCCCAGAAAGATTGACATGAATCTTGTTAATGCCCAGCAGGCAAGAAGAATTTTGGATAGATTGGTTGGTTATAAACTTTCTCCTTTTTTGTGGAAAAAAGTGACCAAGGGGTTGTCGGCAGGAAGGGTACAATCGGTAGCCGTCAGATTGATCGCGGAAAGAGAGAGAGAAATTGAGAATTTTGTGCCTCAAGAATATTGGGAAATTGCAGCAGAACTGCAATCACAGATTAACACAGATAAGAAACGGATTAACACAGATAATAAATCATTTTTGGCAAAGTTGGTTAAAAAAGATGGTAAAGCTATTCCAAAGCTTGGGATAAAAACAAAAGAAGAAGCTGATAAGATTGTCAAAGATTTAAAGGGGGCTGAGTATAAAGTAATAAATATTGAGAGAAAGGAGGTTAAGAGAAATCCTCTACCTCCATTTACCACCAGCACTTTGCAGCAAGAGGCCTATTCTCGCTTGCGATTTTCAGCAAAGAAAACAATGATGGTTGCCCAAAATCTTTATGAGAGAGGATTCACGACCTACCACAGAACCGATTCTTTAAATCTTGCTGAGCAGGCATTGTTTGGGGCTAAAAAATTTATTGAAGAAAATTATGGAAAAGAATATTGGGCAGGCTTTTTAAGAAGATATAAAGCCAAAGGTAAAGTTCAAGAAGCTCACGAAGCCATAAGACCAACCTATCCAGATAAAACTCCAGAAGATTTAAAATTGAAAGCCAAATTAGATGATAACCAATCTCGACTTTATAAGCTTATTTGGCGGAGATTTATTGCTTGCCAGATGAGTCAAGCAATCTTTGATTCGTCACAAGTTGATATTTCAGCAAAAAATTATACTTTCCGAGCAACCGGACAAATATTAAGATTTGATGGATTCTTAAAGATTTACCCTACTAAATATGAGGAAACAGAACTTCCTCTTTTAGAAGAAGGTGAAATTCTAAAGCTTGTCAAACTCCTTTCTTCCCAACACTTTACTCAACCTCTTCCAAGATACAGTGAAGCTACTTTAATCAAAACTTTGGAAAAAGAAGGAATTGGCCGGCCTTCAACTTATGCTCCAATTTTAGATACCATTCAAAAAAGAAATTATGTCCAAAAGAACGAACAAAGAAAATTTCAACCAACCGAAATTGGAATTTTAGTCAATGACCTCTTAGTGGAACATTTCCCAAAAATAGTTGATATTAAATTTACTGCTCATATGGAGGAGGACTTAGATGAAATTGCCCAGGGAAAAGAAAATTGGATAAAAACCTTAGAAGGGTTTTATCAGCCCTTTGAGAAGAATTTAAAAGAGAAATATCAAAAACTTTCAAAAGAGGATTTGATAGAAAAAACAGAAAAAATTTGTCCAAAATGCTCCTCGCCTTTGGTAATAAGATGGGGACGTTACGGAAAATTTTATGCTTGCTCGAACTTCCCAAAATGCAAATATACAGAACCTCTTGCCAAGCCGAGCCTTAATATAAAATGCCCAAAATGTAAAAAGGGAGAAATAGTTGAAAAAAGAAGTAAAAGGGGTAAATTGTTTTATGGCTGCAATCAATGGCCAGATTGTGATTTTGCTTTATGGGACAAACCCACCGGAGAAACCTGCAGCAAGTGTGGCTCTCTTTTAGTTGAAAAAAGTAAAAATCAAATAAAGTGCTCGAATAAAGATTGTGGTTTTAAAAAATGATGGAGCTAAAAAATAAAATTAAAAAAGAGCTTGGAGAGTCGGAAATAATTAACTCGGCCTTTAGTATCCTCAGCAAAGAAACTTCAGAGAGCGATTTTCTCTTTTCGCATTCTTTGAGAACTGCTTTAATATTGAAAAAAATGGGATCTGACGAGGAAACGATTGTTGCTGGAATGCTACACCATGTTCCAAAATCTTCTTTATCTTTAGTGAAAGCACCTGAAGAGACAAAGTACGAAATTTTAAGAATGATAAGAAAAAACAAACAACTGAGAACAATTTTCTCTTCCAAAAAAACTTCTAAACCAAAGTCAATCAAGAAATGGCAGAAAATCTTTTTGGATGTTCAGGCAGAAAATTTAAGGAGAATGATTTTTGTAATAACCAAAGATCTACGGCCAATTTTTGTTATGTTAGCAGGTAGATTAGATGAGATGAGGAACCTACAAAATTTCCCTAAAGAATACCAGCAAAAAGAATATCAACGAAGAAAAAGTGTAGAGGCACTAGAAATACTGGCTCCGTTAGCTTATGGAATTGGGATGTGGGAAGTAAAAGGCGAGCTTGAAGATTTGGCTTTCCCCTATCTTTACCAAAAAGAATATAAATGGTTGCTCCAGAAGGTGAAAGAAAAATATTCTGAAAGAGAAAAACATCTTGAAAGAGTAAAACCCCACTTATTAAAAATGTTAACTGGAAAAGGAATTACCATTTTGGATATTTATGCAAGAGCAAAACATTACTTCTCTTTGTATCAGAAACTTTTGAGGCATAATATGGACATTGAGAAAATCTATGATTTAGTTGCTCTAAGTATAGTTGTTCCTGATATTGAAAGTTGCTATCGAGCTTTAGGGACAATCCACAACACTTGGCCTCCGTTGCTGGGCAGAATTAAAGATTATATTTCATCGCCTAAGCCAAATGGTTATAGAGCTTTGCACACAACCGTCCGCTCTCAAGGAAATAAAATTATAGAAATCCAAATTAAAACTCCAGAGATGCACAAAGAAGCAAGATATGGTGCTGCTGCTCATCTGAGCTATAAAGAAAAAGTTTCTAAGAGAACTTACAAACACCAATTTTATTGGTTGGACCAATTGAGGAAGTGGAAAGAAGAACTTAAAGATACTAAAAAGATATCAGAACATCTAAAATCTGAAATGTTCCGAGATCGGGTTTTTGTTTTTACCCCAAAAGGAGATGTGATTGATTTACCAAGAGGCGCAACCTCTGTTGACTTTGCTTATGCTGTCCATTCAGAAATCGGCGACCATACCGAAGCAGCAAAAATTAATGGAAAAATTGTTCCTCTAAATCAAGTTTTGGAAAATGGCCAAACCGTTGAAATTTCAACTGATAAAAACAAAACTCCTTCTTCTGACTGGTTAAGATTTATCAAAACCCCAAAAGCCCGTTCTAAAATTAAAAGCTTTTTAGAAGCTGCTTATGGAATCTCTCCAGAAAAACCTCGGAGAACCATCTTGCGAGAAAAAGTTTCTATTATTAAAAAAATTCTACCGATTAAAAGAAAGCGAAAGCCCCAAGTTCTGGTGGCTGGAGAATCTGGGATTTCAATAAAATTGAGTAAATGCTGTAAGCCCGAAGCGGGAGATCAAATTTCAGCTTTTATCACCAAGGGGGAAGGGGCTTCTTTACACAAAATTGATTGCCAGAACTTAAAAGAACTCAAAGAAAAATGGCCCCAAAAAATTGTTAAAGCCACTTGGAGTTCGGAAGAATCAAAGAAATTGAAATAAACAAAATTCGTGATAAAATATAGGGTTTAGAGCCGGAGTGCTGAAATTGGAAAACAGGGTGGACTCAAAATCCACTGTCCGTAAGGACTTGAGGGTTCGAGTCCCTCCTCCGGCACAACAAAAAACTCCGCTACGAGATAGTTCGACAGCGGAGTTTTGCTTTAAAAGAATATTACTTTCTAAAAATTTTATGGATGAGCCAAGCGGAGAAAATGCCAACTAATGCTCCCCCTAAAATGTCAGAGGGCCAATGGAGACCAGAGAAAACTCGGCTAATAGCAATTAAAAAACTGGCAATGAAAAATAAAATGCCAGCCCCCCACCAAAATTTTGGTAGGGGGTAAACTTTTTTGTAACAAAGGAAAAAAGCCATACTTAAGGCAAAGAAAAAGGCAGCGTGGCCTGAAGGAAAAGAACCAGTTAAACGGTGAGGTAAAAGTAAATTAACTTCTGCTCCAACAAATGGTCTAGTTCGTGGCCAAAGCCAGCGAATAATTTCAGTAATAATAAATCTTGCTAAAACTGCCGAAACAAAAGCAGTAACTACCATTTTCCAATATTTTTTAAAGTTTTTAATTAAAAACAAAATTAAAATTCCAATCAAAACCCAGCCAAGATATTTAGCAAAAAAAATAGCAATTACATCAAGCCAAAGATATTTTAGAGCAAAATTGTTTAGATATTGAAAAATTACAAAATCCATACTTTTCTTCCTTCAACTTTTATTTTATTTCTGGCAAATAATTTTATTGCTTTGCACAATATTTTTTCTTCTTTTTTATGAATTTTCTTTTGTAATGTCTCTGAAGTATCATTTGGTTTTATTTCAACTGCTTCTTGGAAAATTATGGGACCTGTATCCACTCCTTCGTCAACAAAATGTAAGGTGCAACCAGTGATTTTTACTCCATAATCTAAAGCTTGTTTTTCAGAATCAAGACCTGGGAAAGCTGGGCACAAAGAAGGGTGAATATTTATAACTTTGTTGGGGAACTGGCTCAAAAAGTTTTTGTCCATCACCAAATCCCAACCAGCCATCACTATTAAATCAATTTTTCTTTCTTTCAAAATTCGAGCAAGCTCTCGATTATAATCCTCTCGACTCTTTCCTTGGTTCTGCCAATCAGAAAATCGGAAATAAAAAGCTTCAATCCCCCATTTTTTTGCTTTCTCTATTCCAGGGGATTCTTTTTTATGACTGACAACTAAAGCTAAATTAACCAAGGGGTCTTTTTTGCAACATTTATAAATAGCTGGTAATCTTCCTCCTCTACCAATTAAAACTGCTAATCTAATTTTTTTCATTTTCTCAGAATTTTTGGTTTTGAACCGGTTAAATCAATTACTTTTGAAGGCCTTGATGGTTTCAAATTTCCAACATTTAAAATTAAGTCCGGCTGGAATTTTTTATCCTGAAATTGTTTAATTACATTTTTTATTTTTGTTGAAGCAGGAAAACCTGAAATATTAGCGGAGGTGCCTGTTAAAGGCCGACTAATAATTAATAATAATTGATTAATAAGTTTATAATCAGGAATCCTTAAACCAATCGTTTTTTTATCTCCAAAAAGAATTTCTGGCAAGCCACAATTTTTTCTCTGTCTCAATACCACTGTCACTTTTCCTGGCCAAACTTTTTCCAAGAATTCTTCCTGGGTTTTGGAAATTTCAGCTATTTTTTTTGCCATTTCAATATCTCTAATAAAAATTGGAATTGGTTTCTTCCCTAATCGCTTTTTTATTTTTATAAGTTTTTTAACTGCTTTTTGGTTTGTAGTATCACAAATTAATCCATAAACTGTGTCGGTTGGACAGACCAAAACTTTACCCTTCAAAATTAAAGCGGCCGCCTTCTCAACAGCATTCTTGGAATTAATCTTTAAAATTTCCATTATCGAAAATTTTTTGAACTTTTTAAAAATTGAGAAAGTTTTATAATATCGGCTGGGTTACCAAAGTCCAACCAGTAATCTTCAATTTCTTTTACTTTTACTTTTTTTTCGTTAGCTAAAAGATTGATAGCATCGGTGAGTTCGTATTCCCCTCTGGGAGAAAGAGAAATTTGAGAAAGCTTTTCAAAAATTTCAGGAGTAAACTTATACAATCCAGTATTTATTAAATTACCAACAAATTGTTTTGGTTTTTCTACAATTTTTTTCAAAAATCCATTTTCTACTTGAAGCACTCCATATTTTTCTGGATGTTCATGAAAGAACCCAGCTATCCAGTTATAATCATCCTCAATATTAAAATTCTTAAGGTCTTTTATTGAGTAAAGATTGTCACCGTAAATAGATAAGAAATTTTCTCTACCAACAATATCTTTTAGACATTTCAAAGGACAAGCGGTGCCATATTCTTCTTTCCCTAAAATCTCAAATTGATTAACAACCTTAGCTTGATAATTATATTTTCTTAAAAATTCCCTCATCATCTTCTCTTTATAACCAACTACCAGAATTAGCTCTTTGTAACCTGCCTTCAAGAGATTATCTAAAAGATAAGCCAGGAAAGGCTTTTTTTGAATGTTAATAAGATGCTTTGATTTACTTTTAGTTAGATGGAGCATTCGAGTGCCCCGACCCGCAGCCGCAATGACTACTTTTTTAATCATGGCTTTTTGCTAAAGAAAAAGCTTTTTCGTTTAATTCAAGATATTTTTTAGGAATAACCCTTTTAATTGCTTTTAAAATTGAAGCGGGAGTTAAGGGAACCAATTTTTTGAAAGAAGCATATCCCAAGAGAAAAACCCCAGCCAAAACTTCGTTGCCTAATTCCTCTTTGGCAATTTTTGAGGCAGGAATAAAAATTACTTTTTTAGAAAATTTCTTTAATTCTTTTTGGATTTTTGAAATGGAGGAAACCTTTTTAACTCCAAAAATTGGTTTTATAAAGTCGTTTACTAAAAACACTGTTTGTTTTTTTGAACCATAATAACAAGCTCTCAAGGCCTCTTGAGCTTCCAGGGAAATTATTAAATCTGCCCCAGTTTGTTTAACTAAGGGAGAGTGAACTTTTTTGCCAAATCGAACGTGGGTCTCAACCGAGCCACCTCTTTGGCTGAGCCCATGAAGTTCTGAGGTTTTAACATCAAGTTTCTCAATCAAAGCCGCCTCGGCTAAAATCCGAGTCAAAGTGATTATCCCCTGTCCCCCAACTCCAGCAAGAATAATATTAAAATCTTTTTTCATAAAAATTATTCGATAAATTTAAAAGTAGAAAGTATTTGGTTGAATAATTCATTCGAATATTCACAGGTAGGACCAGTTCTATTTAGTTCATAAAGTTTTGAATTTTTTAGAAAAATTATGGTCTCCGGACATCCACCCATAGAGATCGGGTCAAAAAATCTTAAGGCGTCGGTGTTGTTTACTATTAATTCCGAATATTTAGGAACCGATTCTTTTGGTCTATCTCGAAATTTTTCCTCAAAGTATTTGTGAATAGAATTAAATGGAGTATCTAAAATATTAATTGTGAAAACTACTAATCCCTCTGGATAAAGTATGTCGCTTTTAGTAATATCGGTAAATAAGATAGAAGTTTCTGTGGCTTTAACTTCCCACTCTTTAGGATACTTCACCTCAAACCCATACTCCTCATTCCGATAAGTTTTCCAATCAGTGGTTTCATCAATCGGAGGCGCCGATTGGCACTGCCCATTTACACAAATACATCTCTCTGGTGGAGCACAAAAGCATTCACCTCCAGAACCTGTTGGTAAATAATCTTTATTATAACAACCACAATTGCACCAACCCATTTCTCCAAACGGTACACAGTCTGAGTCTTCAGTACAGGCTTTACTCACTCTACCTTCCAATCCTCTGGTTTGCCACCACAAATATCCAAGAATTACACCAGCCGCAACAACTACAATTAAAAGAATTATTAAAAGTTTTTTGGTCATATATTAAATTCCTTTTTCATAAATTTTATTTAATGAAAATACATGGTCTTCGGGCGATGATTACTGAAACTTCTTTCTACTTCACCGCGTATCGGTCAATAAGCCGAATCATAATATCCTCACTTGCTTCCTTTAATCCAACTGCATAGATGATAAAGTTATTAGACTGAATAACATATTGCTGAAATTGCTCTGGCTTAATTGGTCCCAGCTCTTCCCTTATTGATGAAGGTATACCAACCTTAGTTTTTAATTTAACACCTTCTAAGATAGATACTTCAAACTTTTGATTAAAAATTATTTTACTGTAGTCTCTTTGAGCGAATTCAGGCTTTTCATATTTAAGTACGTGAAAAAATAATATAAAAGGTGCTCCTTCGCTAGTTTTGAGTACTTCTACCCCATTTCTTTTGATGTAATTCACCCATATTCCCACAGCATATTTAATAATTCCCTTGCCTGATGAGGAAATCTCAAGATAGCGCTCCCAAAATTCCTGTAAGAAGAGAGGATCTTCCTCTTTGCTTATTGACTCGAAATAGCGTGGTAAAAGTATAATGTTCTCTACAACCTCCTTAGGATCTAATGAAGAGGGAATTATTACTCGTTTTGTTGGTTCTGGTTTAGTCTGTTCTTCAATCTGTTTTTCCATCTCTCCTTCTCCGCTTCTCTGCCACCAGAAAAAGCCAAGGATTGCACCAGCCGCAACAACTACGATTAGAAGAATTGTTAAAAGTTTTTTGGTCATAGGATTTTATTTAATTATGTTTGACCTTCATCATAATTTTTTCTTTTTCTTCCTCATTTCTATTTCTCGAGAGATAAAACATGCTAAATAATACCAATAAATTAAAATAATAATTAGTAATATACACCAGAAAAAAGGAGTTAATGGAAAATAGAGAAAAAAGGCAAGATTAAAAAAGAGAAGGAAAGAGACTATAAAATAAGGCAGGCATAGTATAAAAATAACTAAAGCTAAAAGAATCCCTTCAGGGCTTACTTCATGTAATACCTCTGTTCCTTTAGTTCTTAGATAAAAAAGCGTAATTAGCCCGATCAAAAAGATGATAAGAAATATTATGAGTTTTATTTTTGTGGGTTTGAGAAATAGTTTAAGACCCATATCCCTTTATTTTTTAACAAACACACAAGGTCTTCGGGCGATGATTACTGAGACTGTTTTTTTGTTTAAAAATTCTTTGACTGTTTTGACAAATTCTTTTTGTTTTATCTGGTCAATAATTTTTAAATTTTTGACTCCGCAAGCTTGGACTATTTCTTCAATTTTTATTTTTGGAACTGGTTCCCCCATTGCGGTCTGAGCAATACCAGGGTGAGGTTGGTGGCCAGTCATAGCAGTAGTTTGGTTATCCATAATGATAATTAATGGATTTGATTTATTATGGACAGCATTTATTAAAGCTGGAATGCCAGCGTGATAAAAAGAGGAGTCGCCAACGAAAGCAATTACTTTCTGAGGAGAAACTTTTTTGATTCCATGGCCAACTCCAACTGAAGAACCCATACAAAAAAGATAATCTTGAATATAGTGAGGAGGGAGACCTGCTAACATATAGCAACCAATTTCACCTCCAAAAATAACCTTTTTTGGGTCAGCTGCCTTTTTAATTCCCTGGAAGACCAACCAATAGGGACAGCCGGGACAAAGCTGAGGAGTCCTTTTTGAAAAAGTAGGGAGTTTTGGCTGAGGAACTCTCAATCGCTTGCCAGCTACTTTTGCTACAGCAGTAATTACATATTCTGGTCGTAGTTCATTGACTTCTGGTAATAAATTTTTTCCAAAAATTCCAAGTTTTGGATTAACTTCCTTAGCAAATCTGACGATTTCTCTCTCTAAATAGGGTTCAAGTTCTTCAACCACTAAAACTTTTTTGAGATTTTTGATAAATCTTTTTATCTTTTCTTTTGGCAAAGGATAAAAAAATCCCAGCTTCAAAACTGGAAAATCCAAATTAAGTTCCTTCAATGCTTCCATCGCATATAAATGAGCAACTCCCGAAGTAACCACTCCCACCTTAGAATTGGCAGAGAACTGTTCTCTGTAAATCTTGTTTATCGGGGATTTCTCAGAAATTTCTTCTTTTATCTTTCTAACTTTTTCAAGAAGTTCTTTTTTCATCTCAAGAACTCTTGGTGGCATTGTCACAAATTGACGGGGGTCTTTGATAAAATTTCCTTTTCTCTGGCCTCTAACAATTTTTCCTAATTTAACAGGTCCGGTCTGTAAGGCAACTCTGGTTGTTTCTCGAATCATTATAGGAATTTTAAATTTTTCCGAAATTTCAAAAGCAAGTTTGGTGAAATCTTTGCATTCTTGGGGAGTTGAAGGTTCTAAAGTAGGAATATGGGCTAAGTAGCTGTAGGCTCTTGAATCTTGTTCTGATTGAGCCGAGCTTGAGCAACCGGGGTCATCAGCAACCATAATCACCATTCCTCCTTTAATGCCCGAGTAAACTAAAGTTATTAGAAAATCAGAGGCAACATTTAACCCGAAATGCTTCATTGCTACCAATGACCTTAAACCAGAAAAAGAAGCGCCGGCCGCTACTTCCAGAGCAACTTTTTCATTTGTCGAAAATTCAAAATAAACTCCAGCTTCTCTAGCAATTTTAAAAAAAGTATTACCAATTTCAGAAGCTGGAGTGCCAGGATAAGTTGAAACAAACTGAACTCCATTTTCTAAAGCTCCTCTGACAATAGCTTCGTTGCCAAGCAAAATCACTTTTCCCCCAACTTTTTTTGATAAAACTTTCTCCATAAAAACTAATTGATTTTCTATTGTATCATAAAATTTTTAGAGAAGAAATCAGGGATAAATGATTTCGGGCTGGAAGGAATTGTTGAGCTTGATATTTATTGGAGTTATCTCTTTTATTTTTTTATCTTTGATTAAGATTTTTAACAACAATCCTCGCATTGTTTCTTCAGAAAATCCCTGGTCAAAAACAAAGTTTCCCAAGCTATAAGCAATCCAGCCATTATTGTATCTCTCTATTTTTTGAATTACATGGGAATGATGACCAACCACCAAATCTGCTCCGGCTTCAATACAAGCTTTATTAAAAGAAATTTGAAAATGGGTAGGACTTTTGGAATATTCTTCACCTGAATGCAAAGAAACAATTAAAACATCTACTTCTTTCTTGGCTTTTTTAATATCTTCTCTTATTTTTTCTATGTCGTCCCAATTTAGCCAAGCAATGCCAGAATAATCATCCCCTGCTCGCCAAACTTCAGGACCTAAATTAGTATAGGCTAAAAAGCCAATTTTGGTATTTCTTATTTCTCTTACTTTAACTGAAAATGCTTCTCTTTTATTGAACCCTGCTCCAACGTAATCAATCTCATTATCTTGCAATCTCATCATTGCATCTTCAAGCGCCACTCTTTGATAGTCAAGCATATGATTGTTAGCTAAAGACAAAATGTCAAACCCAGCATAAGTTAACCCTTCCAAAACCTTTGGGTCGGCTCGGAAAGAATAAATGCTCCCTACTCTCTCTCCCTTATCAGAAATCGGACCTTCCAAATTTCCAAAAAGAATATCAGCCTTTCTCAAATCTTCAGCAATTTTTAGAAAGGGCCATCGCCAATCATTATTTCTTTCTGTGTACCACTCCACTCCCCTATTAAGCATAATATCCCCAACTGCAAAAATAGTAATTTCTGAATCTTTGCTTTCATTTATCTGAGTTAAAGAGGCGGTTTGATGTTTCAAACTCTCAATCTTAATTTCCCAGCTCAAAAAAAATGAGCTATAAATCAGAAGCCCAGCTAAAATTAGCAAGATAATAAAAACGAAAATAGAAAATCTTGACATTAAAATTAAATTACAAAATTAATTAGTTTGTCTTTAACAAAAATGGTTTTTTTGATTTTTTTATTGAGGAGCCATTTTTTGATTTTTAGACTTTGCAGAGCAATTTTCTTGGCTTGGCTCTCTGAAATACCCGATTCAACTTCTATTTTGTCGCGAACCCTGCCATTAATTTGAACTATTAAAGTTATCTCTTCTTCTTTGATTAATTTTTCATCATATTTTGGCCACTTTTGGAGAAAAATGCTTCTCTGATTTCCCAATCTTTGCCAAAGTTCCTCTGTCATATGAGGAGCAAAGGGTGAAAGAATCTTCAAAAAATCTTTAAAATCTTTTTTACTTAAACCTTCCGGAGTTTCTTGCCAGGCATTAGAAAACTCCATTAACGCACTGACCGCGGTGTTAAACTTCATATTTTCAATATCCTCTGATACTTTCTTAATAGTTCTGTGTAAAACCTTCTTAAGTTTTGGGTTTTGGGTTTTGGGTTTTGGGTTTGATTTGACATTTGGATTTTGGATTTTGGATTTTTCAAAAAGTCCCCAGACTTTTTGAAGGAATCTTCTCACTCCCCTCACTCCCTTGGTATCCCAGGCAATCGCCTGAGTAAAAGGACCCATAAACATTTCGTAAGTTCTTAAAGTATCAGCACCGTACTGCTTTATAACTCTTTCAGGAGTAATGACATTGCCTCGGGACTTAGACATTTTGACCCACCCCTCACCAAGAACTATACCGTGGGCAGTTCTTTTTTTATAAGGCTCAGGTCCACAGGATTTTGGCACCGCTTTAATATCCCAGAGAAATTTATAGATAAATCGAGAATACAAAAGATGTAAAGTAACATGCTCCATCCCACCGTTGTACCAATCAACTGGCATCCAATAACCAAGCAACTTTGAGCTGGCTAATTTTTTATCATTCTTTGGGTCACAATAGCGGAGAAAATACCAATTGCTCCCTGCCCAGTTTGGCATAACATCGGTTTCCCTTTTGGCTTCTCCCTGGCATTTGGGACACTTGGTCTTCAGCCAGCTTTCAATTTTAGCTAAAGGTGATTCTCCAGTTTGGGTTGGCTTGTATTCCTTAACATTTGGTAATTTAACTGGCAAATCTCTTTCTGAAACAGGCACCCAGCCACATTTTTCACATTTAATCATCGGAATTGGCTCTCCCCAATAACGCTGCCTTGAAAAAATCCAATCTCTTAATTTATAATGGACCGCTTTTTTAGCTAAACCCTTTCTTCCCAGCCATTCTAAAATTCTTTCTCTGGCAATTTCTGACTCCAATCCATTAAATCTTCCAGAATCAATTAAAGTCCCTTCGCCCTCATAAGCTTTAGCAAATCTGCCATCAGAAACAACTAAGGGAGCTTTCTTAGGTAAGACCTTTTTCTCTTGATGAGATTTGATAACTTCAATAACTGGTAAATTGTAAGCCCGGGCAAAATCTAAATCTCTCCCGTCATGGCAAGGAACTGCCATTATGGCTCCGGTGCCATAATGGATTAAAACATAATCAGCAACAAAGATTGGAATTTCCTTCTTGGTTGCAGGGTTGACTGCCTTCACTCCCTCCAATCTCACTCCAGTTTTTTCTTTGACTTCAGAAATTCTTTCCCTTTCCAGTTTCCTTTTTGCTTTTTCAATATAGGTCTCAAGCGCCTTAAGATTTTTAATTTGAGGTTTAATAATGTCTAAAATCGGATGTTCAGGCGCAATTACTAAGTATGTAGCGCCAAATATAGTATCAATTCTGGTCGTAAACACATTAATAAAAGTTTCGCGTGGTTTCGCGTTTTTAGTTTCGCGTCTGTTTCGCACAGAAGTTGCAAGTGGAAATTTAATTTCCACGCCGCAACTTCTCCCTATCCAATCTCTCTGCAAGATTTTAACTTTCTCTGGGTAATCTACTTTTTCTAAATCCTCAAGTAATCTTTCAGCATATTTGGTGATTTTTAGCATCCACTGCTCTTTTTCTTTTCTCTCAACTTTTTTACCACACCTCTCACAATGTCCTTCAAGTACTTCTTCATTGGCTAAGCCGATTTTACAAGAAGGACACCAGTTAATTGGCATCTTAGTTTTGTAAGCAAGTCCTTTTTTAAAAAGTTGCAAAAATATCCATTGGGTCCATTTATAATAGTCAGGGTCAGTGGTCGCAATTTCCCGACTCCAATCAAAAGAGAGTCCTATGCTCTTTTGTTGGTGCTTGAAAAAAGCAGTGTTTTTGCGGGTGACAATTCTTGGGTGAATCCCGGTTCTGATAGCATAATTTTCAGTAGGTAATCCAAAAGCATCCCAGCCCATGGGAAATAAAACATTAAAGCCCTCCATTCTTCTTTTGCGACTAACTACATCCAAAGCAATATAGGGTCGACAATGGCCAACATGCAACCCTTCTCCAGATGGATAGGGAAACTCAGCTAAAATATATTTCTTTGGCTTTTTTGACCTATCTTTGGCCTGATGGAGTCCTTCTTTTTCCCAAAATCTCTGCCACCTCCTTTCAATTCTTTGAGGTTGGTATTTCATAGGCGATTTTTTATTTTATCATTTTTTAACTTTTTGACAAAATAAAAACCCACTTTAGCGGGTAAAAAGTTCGAGCCAGAGGCTAAACATTTAGTCTCTGGCTCTCTAATCTTGCTTATATCTTCCTGGATCGCAACTCTTTCCATTTTTCTTTGCAAAATTCCTTAATTTCCTTCCAGGTGGGCTTGGCTATGCTACAAGCAACTGCAACCATCGCCCCTATTACTACTACAGCCCAAATTGTTCCTAACATCATCTCAGACACCTTTCTCTCCTTTCTCTAAAGCAAAATTTAGCAATTGTCATCTCTTTACCTCTCCTCCTTTTAGGAAAATTAGTCCTCCGACCGCAATTACTGCAAGAACTATCACTGCACACAACAACCTTAGCTCCGGCTCAAAAGGTCCAGAGGAGAAGAAATTGCTGAATACATTTCCAATTGAAACAATAGCATCTCCAGCTGATATGTTCATTATTAAACCATGGCACCCCGACACCTTGTCAATTGCATCAGAAATCGAGAAATCTCTAAATGTATTACCAAAGACTTCTCGACCCGAGTTAAAAGCAATTGAAAGGGCATGAACACCATCTTCCCAAAAAATACTCACTCCCACTAGAGTCATGAACAACAAGAAGGCAATGAATAAAATTTTAATGAAAATAGATATTCTATTTCTGATCACTAGGAATATCGAGACCCCACCTAGGAGTAAAACGCAAATTAATCTAATTGCCCTTAATAACATAACAATAATTTCCATCTTTCTCTCCTGTATTCTTGATTTGTTAATTTTTTTGAGAACTACGCAATTATTATACTAAATTTTATTTCAAATGTCAATGTTTTCTAACTTAAATAATTTTTTGGCGTTTTGGGTAGTTCTCTCTGCTACTTCCTCAAAAGAGAGGTTTTTAATCTCGGCAATTCTTTGAGCAATGTATTTTACATATAATGGTTCATTTCTCTCTTGGCTCGCTGAAGCTTTAGCGGAGGCGGCCGGCGGCACTAAAAAAGGGCAGTCGGTTTCAATTAAAATTCTATCTAAAGGAATTTTTTTAATAACTTCATTAAAAGAAATTCCTTCAATTGATTTGAAAATTATTCCATTAAAGCCCAGATAAAATCCCATATCCAAGAATTTCTGGGCTTGCTCCCAAATTCCAGTAAAACAATGAACTACCCCGTTTAGTTTACAGAGAACAGTTCTCCGTAAGATTTCTCTTAGTTCATCAAGAGCTAAGCGACAATGGAAAATTACTGGTAAATTTAATTCTCGTGCCAATTCTAATTGTTTCAAAAAAAATTCTTTTTGCCATTGTTTAAATAGTTCTAATCTCTTCTCAGTTTTTGGTTTTCGCCAATAATCAAACCCAATCTCACCAATTGCCACCACTTTTTCAGATTCCGCTAATTCTTTATACTTTTCATAATCAAAATTCTCTTCTAAGATATCTTCAGAGTTTTGAGTTTTAAACTGTGGCTTTGCGCTTTGACTTTTGAGTTTTGAGTTTTGTTTAATATTAATCGGGTGTAAACCGATTGCAGCATAAACCCCCTTCTCATATTTTTCAGCAATCTCAATCACTTCTTTAGAACTTCCATAATTCGTCCCAATATTTATCATAAATGTATTGTTATCCAGAGCTCTTTTTATGATCTCATCTCTATCCTTATCATAATCAGCGAAATTCAAATGTGCATGAGTATCTATAAGCATATCTATAAATTTTATCAGAATTAAAATAAATTAAAAAGGGGTGTTCCAAAAACCCCAACAGTTCCACTACCTCATCTTTAATTTTCAATTTAGTCCTGCTTCAAATTGATTTTTTTAATTCTTTTAGGGACTCTAAATAAAATTATAACAAAGAAACAAATTATACCAAGCACTAATGCTATTATCCCTCCTGGTGTATAGGGTGATATCAAAAGACAAAAGAATCCAAATAAACTTAGTAATGCCAACCAAAATCCTTTTAGAATTTTTTTATACCCGAACGAAAAGAAAGCAAGAGCAAAAACTAAACTAAAAAATAGAGTTAGAGGAAGAGAAAGATCAAGAACTAAATCTAAGAATACTGTATCTGGTTTCGCAACTAGGACCAGAATCAATAAGAAAGTCAAAGCTAAACCTACAGAAAAACCTATTTTCCACCATTTATTTTTACAAATCCCCTTCTTAATAATTTCGTATATCGCCAGGATAAGAAGAAGGGGGAGAACAGGAATAAAAATAGATAGCATAGTTTAATTATCCTTAATTTATTGTACTAAAAAATCTAGCAAATAAAAAAGGGGGTTATTCCAGTCGGGAAAACAATGGTTTTCCCTTTTTGATTTTTGTGCCGGGTTTGATATTGGTCCAGCTATCCTTATAATTTGGATTCTTGACTAACAGTTTTTTAATTTCTAAAGCTTTGGCAATTTCTAAGGCAGTGTCGGGCATAAAAATATAAGTTTGCCAGGCAATCTGGTGAAGGACGTCTAATAAGCCGTATAACACCCAGTTTAATTCTTCGGTTTTCCCTTCTTTGGCTAATTGCCAGGGCTTGCTCTCTTCAATATACTTATCAGCTTCAGTGATAAATCTCCAGATGGAAGATAGAGCTTCGTTAAATTGATAATTAACCAAATGTTTATCTAAATCTTTCCAGGCTTTTTTCTCGCCAATCATTAAAGGGTGAGTGTCTGGGTCTTTATCTATTTTTGGTACCTTACCATCACAATATTTCTCCACCATGGTTAAAACTCTGGCTACTAAGTTTCCGAGCCCTGAAGCCAAATCCGAGTTATATCTCCCTTCAAATTTCTCATAAGTGAAGTCGCCGTCTTCGGTTGGGGGAATTTCTCGCAAAAGGAAATAGCGAACGGCATCAGTTCCATATTTTTTAACTAATTCAAAGGGGTCAATAACATTACCCAAACTCTTTGACATTTTCTGTCCGTTTACGGTAATAAAACCGTGAACTAAAATGGCTTTTGGTAAAGGTAGATTTATTGAAAGAAGCATAGCCGGCCATAACAGGGAATGAAATCGAAATATGTCTTTACCTACGCAATGGACATCTGCAGGCCAATATTTTTTAAATCTTCCTCCGTCTTGAGCATAGCCCAGAGCTGAAATATAATTTACAAGAGCCTCTAGCCAGACATAGATCGTCTGGGTATCATCTCCAGGAACTGGTATCCCCCATTTTAAATTTTCTCTTAATCTAGAACAACTAACATCTTCTATTCCTTGTCTAATAAAACTTAAGATTTCATTTTTTCGGGCTTCAGGAATAATCTTTATTTCATTTTCTTTTATGGCTTTTTCAACTTGTTTTGAATATTTAGAGAGCCGGAAAAAATAATTCTCCTCCTCAACTATTTCAGGAACTTCTTTATGAATGGGACATTTCCCATTTACCAAATCTTTTTCAGTAACAAAAGCTTCACAACCGACACAATAAAATCCTTTATATTTCTTTTTATAAATATCTCCATTTTCTTTTAGTTTTAGCCAAACTTTTTTTACTCCTGGCCAATGTCGTTTTTGGTCGGTGGTCCTGATAAAATCATCATTAGACAAATTTAGAACTCCTTTTAAATCCTTAGCTTTTTTTGAAAGCTCTTCGGTGAATTCCTCCGGAGTTTTTCCTTGTTCTCGGGCAGCTTTAGCAATTTTTGCGCCGTGCTCATCGGTACCAGTTAGGAAAAAAGTATCTTCGCCTAAAAGTCGATGATATCGAGCAATAACATCAGCCTGAATAACCTCCAAAGCAAATCCGATGTGCACGGGAGCATTAGTGTAGACGATGCTACTTGTGATATAGAATTTTTTGTTATTTTCTCGCATATGCTACAATGATTTTATTATCTTATCATATTTTTGTTAAATTTTCATGATTTTAACTCCTCATATTTTGGTTGGAGCTACTCTTGCTTCGAAAATTAAATTTTTACCTTTGGCTTTGGGGCTGGCTTTTTTGAGTCATTATTTTTTTGATTTTTTACCGCACTTAGAATATCCCATTAAAAATATTCAAAGAAAAAATTGGAATAAATCTTTCTTAGATTTTTTGAAGGTATTTTTAGATATTTCTGTTGGCCTTTTTCTTGTTTTTATCCTTTCAAAAAATTTACCATTAGCTATGGCTGGAGGATTTTTTGCTATTTTACCGGATGGCTTTATTCTCTTGGGTTTAATTCTCCCAAACAGATTGTTAAAAATCCATTATAGTTTCCACCAGAAAATCCACTTTCCCGAAAGTAAAAAAGTCCCCTTATTTTGGGGGATTTTCAGTCAAGTTTTGGCAATGTTTGTAGCTATTTATTTTCTACGATGACTACAAACTCGCCCTTAATTTTGTCTTTTTTGATTTTTTCGATTATCTCTTCAATTGTCCCTCGATAGATTATCTCGAATTTTTTGGTCAGTTCTCGACCAACAACAATTTTTCGCGTCGGTTTCGCGTTGATTTTCGCGTCGGTTTCGCGTAAATCGCGAAGCGATTTTAATATTCTATAAGGGGATTCGTAAAAGATTACCGGGTATTTCGATTTAATAACTTCTTCAAAATATTTCTTTCTCTTTCTTTTGGCTGGTGGGAAGCCCAAAAATAAAAATTTGTCCATGGGGACTCCTGCAATACTGGCGGCTGCTGTTAGGGCTGAAGGACCGGGAACAGGAACAATCTTTACTACAAGACCCGGGCCCGTAACGATGGTTTGGATTAGTTTGTTTCCTGGGTCGGAAATTCCAGGGGTTCCAGCATCAGAAATCAAAGCCAAATCCTTTCCTTGTCTAAGAAGCTCTAAAATATAATTTATTTTTTTAAGTTTTGAATGTTGGTGGTAGGATAACGTCCTGGTTTTAATTCCGAAACGATTTAAGAGTTTTTGAGTCCTCCGAGTATCCTCGCACAAAATCAAATCAACGCCCTTTAGAATTTCAAGGGCGCGCAATGTTATATCTTTGAGATTCCCAATGGGACTGGCAATAACATAAAGAGTACTCATAAACCTTGGCTTAAGGGAGCTCTTCCGGGATTTCTCTTTTTCTTTTGGCAAGATAATCTTTCAAAAGTTCAAAAATAACTCCAGCCAAAGGAATGGCCAAAATTGCTCCCAAAACCCCCCAGAGTTTGGCTCCGATAGCAAAGGCTACTAAAACCAAAACTGGTGGTAAGCCGGTAAATTTCTTAAACAAAAGAGGGAAAAGAAGATTATTTTCTAAGAGCTGAATAATAAAGAAAGCCACCAAAACAAAGCCTGCTTGAAAAAGGGAGGTTAAAGCAACAATAAAAGCAATAATCAGTCCTGCAACAAGAGGTCCAATAATGGGAATAAAATCCAAAATACCTGCCATCAAGCTTAAAATCAAAGCGTACTCAACATTAAGAATTCTCAAAATAAGATAGGTTAAACTTCCAACAAATAAAGCTCCGATCACTCTTGAGATGAACCAACCGCTGACTTTTTGCTTTGACCTCTCCCAGAGACCATGAAGATATTCTTTGTATTTTGAGGGGGAGAAGGCAGTTAGTACTCTCTCAACTAAATTTTTTTCTAAAGAAATGAAGAAAGCTAAGAATATGATGAATAGCGTAGAGAAAGCTCCACCAAAAATACTAAATAGAGCACTGAAAATATTTTCTCCGGCTTTTTCTAAATTAATTTGCAAAGTTTGGGTAAGAGCTTCTGTACTTTTGAAAGCTTGAACTCCAAACTTTTCAAAGATGGGTGAGATTTTCTGGAGATATTGGGGAAGATTTTGAGTAAATTCTTCAATCTCAGAAAGAAATATGGGAGCAGTTTTATAGGTGAAAAAGCCCAAAGCAACGAATACGCCAAAATATAAAAGGATAGTTGCTGCCAGGCGGGGAATTCTTTTTTTCTCCAAAAAGTCAATTAAGTAATTAAACAAAATACCAATAACCAAGGCAAAAATAAACCAGACAATAAGGTCTTTAACCAAATAAAGAATATAAAGGCAAATTACTGCAATAACAATTTTAAAAATTGTTGACCAACTAATGTTGAAAGTAGATTGTTGATTCATAATGTTTAAAGTTTCAACAGTTGTTGAAATTTTCCCTTGTCCCTATGTGGACCAATAAGAGCTAAATTCAATTTCTCTGGTCTGAAAATTTCTTTGGCTACTTTTTGAACATCACTTACTGTAACTTCATCAATTTTGGCAAATTTTTCTTTAGGTGTCAAAATTTTTCCGGTCAGTAATTCCTGAGAAGCATAAAAGGAAGCTTGAACATCTGATAACTCCAAACTCAAAGTTAAATTTCCCTTCAAATAATCTTTTGCCTTCTTGAGTTCTTTTTGGGGAATTTTGTTCTGGCGAAGATTTTTATATTCTCTCAAAATTAAATTTATAACCTCTCTCGCATTTCTGTGGGGGATGCCAGCTTGAGTAACCAGATAGCCACTGTCAGTATAAAGTTCTGATGAGGTTCGAACATAATAAGCCAAACCTTTTCTCTCTCTAATCAAAATAAAAAGCCGAGAACTCATATTTCCACCAAGTATGGTAGCCAAAACTTCTTGAGCATACTTTTGGGGGTGGCTGAGAGTATACCCTCTCACTCCTAAGCAAAGATGGGTCTGATCAGTCTTTTTAAACCAAGGGAGGGCTTGGGGTTTTTCTTGCTTTTCAATAACTTTTATTTTTGGCTTTGGGGAGGTTTTTTTTATCTTTTTAAAATATCCTTTAATTTTTTCTTGAGCTTTCTCTGGATCAAAATTACCTGCCAAGCAAACTAAAGTGTTCAATGAGGAATAATGATTTTTCAAATAATCTAAAAAATGTTTCCTTTGGAATTTCAAAATATTTTCTTTTCCCCCAATTGTCAGCCAACCGGCCGGTTGATCTCCATAAAGCAATTTTTCGAAGAGCTCCTCAATGTATCTCATTGGCGTGTCCAGATACATATTTATTTCCTCAATTATTACGCCCTTTTCCCTTCTTATTTCTTTGCTTTCTAATTTTGAGTTTAAAAAAATATCGCTGACCCAATCTAAGGCTAAATCTAAATGAGAACTTCCAACTTTCGCCCAAAAACCAGTAAATTCTTTTGAAGTGAAAGCATTGTATACTCCTCCAATCCTATCTAAGGTTTCAGCAATTTTTAAAGTGGTTGGTCTCCGTTTAGTTCCTTTTAAAAACATATGCTCCAAAAAATGGGAGATGCCATTTATCTCTTTCCGCTCATATTTGGAACCGGTGCCAACCAAAACTAAACAAGTCACCGCTTTGGTGTTTTTCATCGGAACAGTAATAATCCTTAATCCATTTTTCAAAGTAGTTTTTTTAAACATTTCTAATTGGCTAATTTCTCTTTTAGAACATTAACTAAATCTTTTATTTTTACTCTTTCTTGAGCCATTGTATCGCGATTGCGGATGGTTAAAGTATCGTCTTCTAACGTTTGGAAATCACAGGTTAAACAAAAAATCGTAGCGATCTCATCTTGGCGGCGATATCTCCGGCCAATTGAGCCGAGTTCGTCGTACTGGCAAGTGAAATGGGGTCTCAGGAGATTGTAAATTTCCTTTGCTTTTTTAACTAATTCTGGTTTATTTCTGACTAAAGGTAAAACAGCAACTTTTATGGGCGCTAAGGATTTATGGAGTTTAAGTAAAACCTCTACCTCCTTTGCTGCTTTGGTTGTTTTTGTCCTGCCTCCTTTTACTTCCTGGTAAGCTTCGGCCAGAAAAGCAAACAAAGGCCTTTCCACACCAACCGAAGTTTCAACAATGTAAGGGAAAAATTTTTCTCCTTTCTCTTCATCAAAATATTTCAAATCTTCTCCAGAATGCTTGGCGTGATTTGAGAGATCGAAATCTCCCCTATTGTGGATTCCTTCAATTTCTTCCCAACCAAAAGGGAAATGGTATTCAATGTCTATTTGCCTTTTGGCATAATGAGCTCTCTCCTCTTTTGGTACCTCTTTCATCCTTAAGTTTTCTTTTTTTATTCCAAAATTCTGGTACCATTTTAATCTCTGTTCTTTCCAATAATCGAAAAGTTTATCTGCCTCTTTGGGATGACAGAACAACTCCATCTCCATCTGTTCAAATTCTCGAGTCCGGAAAATAAAATTTTTAGTGGTAATTTCATTTCGGAAAGTTTTACCTATCTGAATAACACCGAAGGGAACTTTCAAGCGCATTGAATTCAGAATATTCAAAAAATTAACAAAAATCCCTTGGCAGGTTTCTGCTCTTAGATAGGTGGTAGAACTTTCATCTTCAACCGGACCAACAAAGGTTTTCATCATTAAATTAAATTTTCTCGGTTTTGTTAATTTAACGCCACATTCTGGACATTTATTACTAGCTACTTCATCTGCTTTAAATCTTTTATGGCAAGATTTACACTCCACCAATTCATCAGCAAAGCCAGCAGTTAGGTGTCCTGAGGCTTGCCAAACTCGAGGATTCAATAAGATTCCAGAATCTAAACCAATCATATTTTCCTCCCTCATCATAACTTCCCACCAAACTTTCTTAATGTTTCTTTTTAATTCAACCCCAAGAGGACCGAAGTCGTAAACTCCACCTATCCCTCCATAAATCTCCGAAGAGGGAAAGATAAATCCTCTTCGTTTACAAAGCGAAATAATTTTTTGAGTTAAATCCATAGTTTGAAAATTGAGAATTGAAAATTGAAAATTTACTGTACTATTCCTTGTTCCTCAGTCACTGTTCCATCGTCAGGTAAAGTGGTATCCACTGGAGATGCTTTTTCCTGGAGTATTTCTAAAGTCCAAGCATCCTCTCCTAAAACTTCGGCCTCTCCGACTAAATTAGGGGTCTCTCCTTTTTGGGAAGAATCGGGGGTAAATTCAATTTGAAAAGCTAAAGTCAAAGGTCCTTCTGCTTCTTTAAGCCAAGCTTCAACATCACCAATGTTCCAAAGAACCTCTTTAGACTTTGAATCAAAAGTAAATTTAGCATCTTCAGGGAGAATTTTGCCGGTTGGTCGGACATTTTTTGGTAAGGTGCTTTTTACTTTTACATTTTTTAAATCATTCCAGGAATTTTCAACTTGCCACAAAACAGTGTAGGTTGTGGTTTTATCAACTTCTGGTGGCAAAGGACCTGAATTCTCCCAAAATTCTTGCTGAAAATAAACTTTTTGGGCTAACTTTACTTGGGAATTAATTTTTAGCTCAAAGCTTCTTTTAACTCCTCCTAGAGTAATTATATCTCTTAAACTTGGGGTTTTTGTTTTAACTGAAATCTCTCCAGCTTCTTTCAGACCAACCCAAAACTCTACTTTTCCCTCCTCGCCTGCATCAAGAAATCGAAGTTCTGGCACGACTTTCCAATCCCAAATAATGGTGTTATCCCCTCTTCCGTATTCCCCCTTCTCCGATTTCAAGCTCAGAAGGTCAAAAAACTCTCCTTCAAGTTCCACAAAAAGAAACTTTTTCTCAATGGCTTTTTGACCAATATTGCGGAAGAAAATCTCATAATGGAGGAAGTCGCCAGCTTCAGCAATATAATTCGGTGAATCATTAATTAATTGGGAGATATATAAAGAAGGTTCAATTATCTCTAAAGCCCGAGCCGTCTCCTTCAATAACCAAAAATCTCCATCCTTTATCAGACCAAGCTTTGCTCTGAAAATCTTTTGAGTTCCCTCTTCGCCTGTCACTTTCCCCTTTATTTCTATCCTGCCACCATCAGCCTGCGAAAGGGGAGGAATTTCCCATTCAGTTTCATCCAAAGGTTGAGGAGAGGCACTAAGGAACTCAAAACTCTCGGGGTATTCTATTTTTACTCTCAAATCTTCCAAAAGATAATCGATGTTTGAAAAATAATTCAAAGAAAATTCTATTTTTTCATCCTTCTCAATTTTTAGAGGTAAGTCGAATTCAAAAGTTAAAGGAACAAATTTAATTTGGCAGGTATTGCTTGTTTTTGATTCATAACGAGCTTTCAAGTTTTTTGGTTGATAGCTGAGCCAAGCTTTAGCCATCAAAGTTTCGTTCTCTTTGCCAAAAACACGAACTTTGAATCCAAAAATTTGCTCTTGGCCGGGATAAATATCTTCTAATTTTTTAGTTATTCTTCGATTAGAGGAATCTTGAAGAATAGAATGTTCCGGTACTTCAAAAATCAGTTCTGGATTTTCTAACCTAACTTTGCCATTGTTTTTAAATCTCACCAAATATTCAACCTCATCCCCAGCTTGAGCTACCTCTGGTCCCAAAATTTCAAGCTTCAAGATTTCTTTGGAATATTGATTTTTTTGCCAATACCAAAAACCAGCAATTCCTATCCCAGCAAACACAATCAAAATAAAAATGATTAAAACTTTGCGCATGATATTATTATCTTAACTTATTTTTCCATCTTTGAAAACTCTTCCCTTAAAAAATTAAGATAAAGTTCTGATATTTCTTTTAAGTTTCTTTTCACCTCTTCTGTTATTTTAATCCTCGGTAATATTTTCCAATCCTCGGAGAGAAAAAGCCGTAAAATCTTAACTGTATCCACACTTATTTCTTCTGCCAATTTCTTTTCTTCCTCGCTTAGTTTTTTGAAACATTTCCAACAAACTATCCCTCCCTCTTTTGGTACAAACCAAAAGGTTTCGGGCAAGAGCAATTTCTGGCAGATTGGGCAAGAATGAATCTCAGGCTTGAACCCTAAAATTGAGAAAAGATTCCAGAGGAAATAGTAATAAATAATTTTCCCTGCCCCGTAGGAAGCCAAAGGCTTTCCTTCGGGGAATTCCCAATTATCTAATCGTCGGAAAGTTTCGCTTAGTAGATTCCAGATTTCGTCGTCTTTTTCTTCTTTACCAGTAAGAGAATCTAAGACCTCAGCGATTTGATATGTATAATTCAATTTTTGAGGACTTTCTCTTAAGTTTCTAAATTTGTCAATTAAAATAGCGTCGGTTAAGGTTTTGTAAGTTTTTCCTTGAATAAATTCAATCTCTGAAAAATAAAAAAGTTCAGCTCCTGACCTTAATTTTGACTTGATTTTTCTAATTGCTCTTCCTAAGATTTCCAATTTCCCAAAATCTTCAGTCCAAATAGTAAAAAGCTGGTCGGCCTCCCCCCGACCCTCCTTCTTCAAAAAAATCCCCTGAGTCCGATAGTGAGTAAACGGCATTGTTAAATTTAAAAACCGCCTAATTTCTTCAAATATCTAATTTTTCTACGTATATCTTGTTTCTTTTTAAAACTTTTTGTTTTAAAGCTTTCTTTTCTTAGTTTGCTGAGACGGTATTTAAATTCTTCTCTGCTAATATGGGTTCCGTATCTTTTTCCAAATATCTCCTTCTCCAGTTTTTCTCGTTTCCTCCGATAAAATTTTTTACCTGAATCAGGAATCTCTGCTGGAGCCCTTCTCAATTCCTCTCTTAATTCCGGCCTAGTAACAGATCCTTTCTTCCCAAAAATATCTTTTTTTGGTTCTGGTTTTGGAGGTTCTGGAGCTTTGTGAGGAATTTTTGGTTGACTTTTAAAAGGTTTTGCCATATTTTTTTATTCGCATGCTTATTTTTCGACCTTTTTAATTGCGAGTTGAAGTTCTTCGTTGTCGATTTTAATCCTTTTCTTTGCTGCAAAAACCTCTTTTTCAGGTAAACCCTGTTTAAGGTCTTTAGCTTTTGTTTCTCTTAAAATAGAGGCTTTATTTTTGGCTAAAATTTTAATTAATTTTGGACTATCTGAATAGTAAATCAAAATTTTATCTTTTGGAGTCAACCCTGCTTTCTTTCTTAAATCTTGAATCTGGCGAATAATCTCTCTCACCTGCCCTTCTTCTCTCAATTCTGAAGTAATTTTTGTATCATATTCTGGTTTTTCTACCTTTGGACTAAAAGATATTTTTTCTACGGGTACATTAATTTCGCCTGCGACAATACTTGACGTGTCAGTAATGTCTATCATTTCAAATGATTTCGGTTTTCTTAATGTTACTGCCCTCAACGGCTGACGCACTTTTATTCCAAGCTTTGCTCTTTCAGCTAATGCCTCGCTAATAATTCCCCGTCGCTCGGTCATCTCATCTTCTAATTTTTTATTAATTATTTTTTCATGTGCTTTTGGCCAATCTTCCAAGTGAACGCTTTCTTTTTTGGTTAGGTCTTGGTAAATTTTCTCTGATAAAAATGGGCAGAAGGGAGCAGTTAATTTGCTTAAATTCAAAAGAACGAATCCCAGAGTTGCTGATGCTTCATTCAATTCTCTTCCACTGGCTGGTTTTTGAAATCGCTTTCTTGACCTTCTAATGTACCATAAAGAAAGGTCTTCAATTACAAAATTTTCTATTTTTCTTGCGACACCTGTAATATCATATCTCTCTAATCCTTTGGTAACTTCCAAAATTAAGTTATTTAACCTTGAAAGGATCCACTTATCTAAGATATCTTCACTCCTGTCATGGTAGTCAAATTTCTTCGTCAAATAGGTCTGAAAAAACAGGTGAGAATTCCAAAAGGTCATGATGAATTTTTTCAGAACACTTTGTAAATCTTTTTCAGAAAAAAGTTTTGGGTCGCCGGGCTGATTAACAGTATAAAAATACCAACGGAGAGCATCAGCTCCGTATTTTTTGGTGATTTCCCAGGGATC
>JAHCRD010000020.1 GCA_020148085.1 Patescibacteria group bacterium
GGAGGTAGGCCTGGTTTTGTTTCTACGGTGCCATAACCCAAACACTTTAAATTACTTTTGCCCCTCCCCTTTTTCTTTTTTGCTCTTACGATTCCAAAGCCGGTGTGGGCTATGCCAGGATCTATGCCAATTATAATCATACTTTTAAATTTGAATAAATATCTTGGACTGCCTCTGATTCATCTAACTCCTCAAAAAGTTTTTGGCAATTTCCCCTATCTTTCTCTGAGATTTCAATTTGCTCTCGAGAAACCCAATCCAAGGTTGCTGATTCGATTTTTAGACCCTGTCCCTCAAGCTCCTTTTTTACTTTATCCAGGTCTTGGGGCTTTGTGTAAACATCTAAAATATTCTCTGTTTTGTGCCGATAGATATCTTCCGCCCCGCCCTCTATCGCTTTCAGTTCCAATTCCTCTTTTTTGGTCATTGGGATTTGGTCATTGGGATTTATCGTAATCGCTCCTTTTCTCTCAAACAACCATTTAACTGAACCTGCCTCAGCTAATTTCCCTCCATATTTTTGTAAAACCTGACGAAGTTCACTTAGGGTCCGATTTTTATTATCAGTTATTCCCTCAACAATAATAGCAATTCCTCCAGGCCCATAAGCTTCAAGGGTTAATTCCTCAAGCTTTGCCCCCTTAAGCTCGCCAGTTCCTCTTTCAATCGCTCTTTCAATGTTGCTCTTTGGTAAATTAAAAGTTTTGGCCTCTTCTAAAACCCGCCTCAATTTAGGATTGGTTTCTGGATTAGCTCCTTCTCTGGCCGCAACCGAAATCATCCGAGCGATTTTGGAGAAAACCTTCCCCCGTTGGGCATCGTGGGCCTCTTTAACCCTTTTTATACTTTTAAAATGACTGTGGCCTGACATACATTCCAATTCTAATTTAAAATCTCTCTAGAATCAATGATTTAAATTATTGTTCCTCGGTTTTTATTCTTTTTTTAAGAAATAAAACAATTATCCCCGAAGAAACAGCAATGCTGAGAGCGATTGGAAAGACAATTAATTGATTTGAAGCTTTTGGAAGTGCTTCGCCAATTCTTGCTATTGCCTTTTTACCTTCTTCTATCTCAGAGGTCTGAGCGGGTCTGGTTTTACCCTCTTTTTCTTTAATACTTTCAAGGATTGTAATAATATTAGCTTTCCCTGGGGTTAAGGTTGTACTCCAAACCCATCCAGATAAAGTTCTATTAAAAGATTGACCAAGGGGAGCTTTCCCATAATTTACTTTATCAATAACTTCCCCATTCGGATTTAAAAGTTCCAAGCCATCGCCACTGTTTTGTAAAGTGATTTTGGTTTCTGGTCGAGGGAAAACTAAAAAGCCGTTTGCTTTAATTTTTGTTCCTCCAGAAATTGTATAGGTTTTTGTTGCCCCAATCGTATCTCTGATTTTCCATTCAGAAACATCAACTTCAAAATTATTTTCATTAAAAATTTCAATCCATTCATTTTCAGCATCAGGCCCCTCGGCTGAAGGCAAAATCTCATTAATAGAAATCTCTGAAGGTGTTGAGGTTGTTTCTACTACTTTTTCTTCAATGTCCAGAGGTTGAACTCCCAGAGATTGATTTTCGGTCTTTGGTGTCCCCCCAGGATTTTGACTGACCTGCCAATTTGAAGAATCATTCCCAGAAAGCAAAGGGTTTTTTCTTGCCATGGTTCTTTTAGTTTTATTATCTCCAGCAAACCAACCCTCCGAACAATCTATTTCATCAATTATGTTACCTTGGTTATCAATTAATTTTAAATATTCGCCTTGGTTATGTAAACTTCCTTTGTAAATTAAATCGGCCTCAATATCTAGCACTGTTTCATCGTCAGTTCTTTCTAAAAGAAAAAATCCCTTACTTGGGATTTCACCTTCTAAATCAATTTCTGGAGTTCCGTCTCGAGAAATCAATTTCCATCCTTCAATAGAGGTTGAGTTATTATAAAGCTCAATCCACTCATCGTTGTAGGAGGTTTCCGTTCCCATCCAAGCAATTTCATTGACAACAATACTCAATGGTTCAGCAGCAATAGCCCAAGAAAGGGGAGTCAGAAATAACAAAAATATTATAATAGCTTGCATTGAGGATTTTTAAATTTTATACCCAAGTGCTGGCAAGCAAGTTTGGTGGCAGCTCTTCCTCTTGGAGTTCTTTCAATAAAACCCAATCTCATTAAATAGGGTTCATAAATATCTAAAATTGTGTCCTCTTCTTCAGCAGTAGCAGCGGCTAATGCTTGAAGGCCAACTGGGCCTCCATTAAATTTTTTGATAATCGCCTCCAGAATTCTTCTGTCGGCTGAAGTCAATCCCAATCGGTCAATTTCCAAAGACCTTAAAGATTCTTGGGTAATGTCTTCGGTAATCTCACCCTTTCCCTTGACCTGAGCGAAATCTCTCACTCTTTTCAAAAGATGGTTAGCAGTTCTTGGAGTGAAACGAGAAGATTTGGCTATAATTTTCAAAGCTTCCTCAGAGGCCTCGATTCCTAAAATCCGAGAGGACCTCTTGAGAATTTTCTCAATATCTGAAACCTCATAGAAATTTAATCCAAAAGTTGCCCCAAACCTTGATCTCAAAGGACTTGAAATCAAAGCCAACCGGGTGGTTGCTCCAATTAAAGTGAATCTTGGAATTTTCATCTCCATTGTTCTTGCCATTGGTCCCTTTCCCAGAATTAAATTCAATTTAAAATCCTCCATTGCCGGATATAAGTATTCCTCAATTACTCGGTTGAGGCGGTGACATTCATCAACAAACAAAACACTTCCTGGTTCTAGATTAGTTAAAATGGCAGCTAAATCACCAGCTTTTTCTATGGCCGGTCCTGAAGTAACCTTGATTTCACTTCCAATTTCTTTTGCCACTAAATGGGCTAAAGTTGTTTTACCAAGGCCACTCCCGCCATAAAAAAGCAGGTGTTCAGGAATCTGTTTTCTTTGGTTTGCAGCTTCAATTATAATTTTCAGGTTCTGTTTAACTTTCCCCTGACCAACGTATTCTTCCCAGGTTTTAGGTCGCAATGTTAAATCCAAAATATCTTCTTCTGAGTTTTTTTCAACTGTTCGAGGGGTTGACATAATTTAAAAAATATATTACAATTAAGAGGTTAGCCCGAAGTCAATTTAGGGGTTCTTCCTCGAATGGGTGATCAGGCGTTTGCTCGATTATCCCCGGGAGAAACCCTGGGCCTTGAGACAATTTTAAGGAACGACTTCGGGCTAACTTTTTTTTGAAATCACCCCATATCGGAAAAATAGGAGCCCGAGGGGCGACGTAAGAAACCGAAGGTGTCTTAAGCTGGGGGTCGGGGTGATTTCATTCCCCCGTTACTCTGTTTACCTCCTCAATTGTAGTTATTCCTTTAAGAACTTTAATCAGTCCATCTTTTCTCATAGTAACCATTCCCTTTTTCTGAGCCATTTTCCTTAAATCTGAAATCGAAGGAGATTTCAAAATAAAGTTTTCCATTTCATCATCGATTAAGAAAAATTCAAAAATCCCTATTCTTCCCCGATAGCCAGTAAAATTACAAGATTTACAACCTTTAGCTTCGGGAATTTTTAAATTATTTAAATAAGGAATCTTCACCTCCTTTGCTAGAGATTTTAATTCTTCTTTAATCTTAGTTAACTCTTTTTCAGCAGGTTTTTCAAGCTTAACACATTTTTTACAAACTTTTCTGACCAATCTTTGTCCGATTGCTAAGCTTATGGCTGGAGCGATATTTATTGGTTTCTCTCCCAAAGCCTGCAATCTTGCGACCGTCCCTGCGGCATCATTGGTGTGCAAGGTGCTTAAGACCAGATGGCCAGTTAAAGCGGCCTGCAGAGCAATTTTCGCTGTTTCAAAATCCCTAACTTCTCCAACCAAAATTATATCAGGATCTTGTCTGACAATGGCACGAAGACCAGTGGCGAAATCATATCCTTTTTTAGGATTGACCTGGGTTTGGGAGATTCCTTCCAAATGGTATTCAATAGGGTCTTCAATGGTTATAATTTTAATTTCCGGGTGCTGGATTCTTTTTAAAATGGCATATAAAGTTGTAGTTTTCCCGCTTCCAGTGGGTCCGGTAACAATAACCATTCCGTTGGGCTGAGCAATTTCTTTTTTAAAAGCTTGGAGTACATCTTCTCTTACCCCCAAATCTTCAATCTCGATTAAACTCTTTGGATTCAAAATTCTCATTACAATTGTTTCTCCGTGTTCGGAAGGTAGGGTGGAGGTCCTTACCTCTATCGGGGTACCTCTCGCTAAAATGGTAAATCTACCATCTTGGGCTCGGTCAGTGATATTTAATTTAATTCCAGAAAGTAACTTAATTCGAGAGAGCAATCCCCGATAGGTTTTCAATTCAATATAGAGGACATCGTGCAATACTCCATCTATCCTCACCCTAATTTTTATTTTCTTTTCTTCAGGCTCAATATGGATATCAGAGCTATCAAGATTTAGTGCCCCTGCCAAAATAACTTCCAGAATTTGGGTTATTTCTTTATTCAAATTTCTCTTGATCTCTCCGCTAAAATCTGAAATATTTTTTGTCCTTTCAACTATTCTCTCAAAACTTTTTTGAGTTATCGTTACTATTCCTGTAATTTTCTCTGGCATTATATTAATTTTAAGATTTTATCTTTGACCTTTTGGCAATTAAGGTTTTTATTTGAGAACAAAATCCCATTTCCCTTCTGCCCCCCTTCAAAATTCTCTAAAATTTTTCTTAAACTTGCTTGATTTTGAGAATAAAAAACTCCTCTGGTTAAAGGTTCGGACCCTTCACTTTCCCAGAGGATTAAAAAATCTTTTTGAGGCAATATCAAAGCTAACCTTTCCAAAGAGAAGACCAAATCAGAAGGAGTAGAGTAGGTTCTTAAGAAATCACCCTTTTTTAAAATAACCCAACCTAAGTTTTTATCTTCAGAAACTCTTAATTTTTGCAAAATCTCTCCAAAAAGGTTTAAAGAACTCTGGCCTAATTCTGGCAAGGTCTCTGAAGTTATTTTTTTCAAATCAGCTCCCTTCTCTGTTAGGAAACTCGCTTTCTGAAGGGTCTGAGAGCTTAGCTTTAAACTTTGGAAATTTCTTGTTCCTTGAATTATTCCAGCCAAAAGGGCCTCGGTTACTCTTTCTTTAAACAATTTCTCATCGATAGAGATTAAAAAGTCAAAAACTATTTCCGAAAGGGAAGGTGAACTAACTTCGATTAAGTTTACCGTGCCGTAATTCTCGTTTTCGAGCTGATTGTCAATGTTTATTATTATAATCGGCTTTTCTTTTAAGAATTCTTTAACCCTTTTAAAACTTTCAATCCCTAGGGTTATTAGAAGGTCTCCGAACCTCAAAGAATGGAGAGCAATATTTTCTTTTTTTAGCTCTTCTCCATTTGTTTTCAAAAAGAGATTTAAGCCATTTTTTCTTTTTTCATAAAAAAGCTGAGAAATCTTTGTCCCAGCAGTTTTGATTGAGATAAGAAAATTTCCTTGAGGCGAAAGAAGTGTTTGACCTTCTTTTAAAAACTTGAATTTTTCTGGAAAGTGACCAACAAGTAAATTTACATTCTTTCTGGAATCCTTTAAACTATAAAATAAACCTAAACTTGCTGGAAAGCTATCCCCTCTGAAATCTGGTGAAGGTAAAATAGAAATGTTTTTTGATTGCTCGATGATTTTTTTTGCCTTTTTGAAATCTTCCATAATCTTTCTTCAAATTAGCCAATTTTTACTTGAAAGTCAATAAAAAATGAAAAAAAAGTACTTTACTTTCTCTCCAAGCCAAACAGAAGCTTTAGGTAAAAAGATGGCCCGGGAAATTTTAAAAACCTCTCCAGGAAAGAGAGCGGTTATCATTGGTCTAGAAGGTGATTTGGGAGGAGGGAAAACAACTTTTTTGAAGGGCTTTGCCAAGGGCCTTGGAATAAAGAAAAAAATTCTCAGCCCCACCTTTATCATTTTAAAAAAGTTCAAAGTTCAAAGTTCAAAGTTCAAAGTTTTCTACCACATTGACTGTTACAGAATAGAAAAGCCAAAAGAAATTTTAGACCTCGGATTCAAAGAAATTATTGCTGACCAAAAAAACATTGTCTCTGTTGAATGGGCTGACCGAATCAGAAAAATCTTACCCAAAAGAAAGATTTTGATAAAATTTGAATTTCTAAACAAAAAGACTAGAAGAATCTTTTCAAACTTTGATATGTTAAAATAAACTCATGACTGGCCCTAAAAAACGTCTAATTATTATTGATAGCAATTCTTTAATTCACCGTGCTTATCATGCCCTACCTCCTTTAACAACTAAAAAGGGGGAATTAGTTAATGCTATTTATGGATTTTTATTGGTGTTTTTGAAAGCTTTAAGGGAACTGAAGCCAGATTTTGTTGCTGCTACCTTTGACTTGCCAGGACCTACTTTCCGCCACAAAGAATTTAAAGAATACAAGGCAAAAAGACCACCGGCTCCCCAAGAACTTTACCAACAAATTTCTAAAGTAAAAGAGGTTCTCAGAGCTTTTAATGTTCCGGTTTTCGAAAAACAGGGTTTTGAGGCAGACGATGTTATCGGAGCTATTGCAACTTCCGCACCAAAGAAACAAATTTTTCCGGAATTAGAAACAATTATTTTAAGTGGAGATTTAGACACTTTGCAATTAGTCAGCCCCAAAACAAGAGTTCTGGCAATGAGAAAAGGAATCAAAGATACAGTTTTGTACGATGTTGAGAAAGTTAAAGAAAGATACCAAGGACTCTCACCAGGCCAACTTCCAGATTTTAAAGGTTTGAAAGGAGATCCTTCAGACAATATCCCCGGAGTGCCAGGGATTGGAGAGAAGACAGCCATTCAGCTAATTAAAGAATTTGGGAGTTTAGAGAATCTTTACAAAGAGATCGAAAAAAACACTGAAAAATCTAAGAAGATAAAAGAGAATATTCGCCAAAAATTAAAAGAATCCAAAGAGCAGGCCCTCTTTTCCAAAGTTTTAACTCAAATCCAATGTAATGTTCCGCTTGATTTTCAATTAAGCGAAACCCAATTTAAAGAAATCGACAAAGAAAAAATAACTAAAGTTTTTAAAGACCTTGAATTTTATACCCTTATTAAAAGATTAGAAGAGATTTCTCCGGGCCCAATTTTGGAAAGACAAAAAGCTATTTCTTTTACGGAGGAAGGAGGAAGAATTGAAGAGGATATTGAAAAACTTTACCAAGAAGGGGTTTTCTCCAAAAGAATCAGAGAACTTGAAAAGGCCTTGGTTCCAGTGGTGAGGAAGATGGAAAAAAATGGAATAAAAATAGATATCAAAGCCCTAAAAGGACTTTCCAGGAATTTGGAAAAGAAAATTAAGAAGTTAGAGTCAAGAGTTTTTAAGATTACCCGTACTCCATTCAATATCAATTCTCCAAAGCTACTGTCTGAGGTTCTTTTTAAAAAATTAAAAATTCCTACGGGAGGCATTAAAAAAACTCCGGGAGGAGTTTTTTCTACTGAAGCAGGAGAACTTGAAAAACTGAGAAGCTCTCATCCAGTCATTAATTTAATTTTAAAATATAGAGGACTTTTCAAATTAAAATCTGGATTTGTAGATGCTCTACCAAAAATGGCAACTTCTGAGGATGGAAGAATCCATCCCAATTTCCATCAATTAGGTACCGAGACCGGCAGGATGAGTTGTTCAGACCCGAATTTACAAAACATTCCCATTAAAGGAGAAATTGGAAAAGAAATTAGAAAGTGTTTCATTCCTGAAAAAGGATTTTTATTTCTTTCAGCTGATTATTCTCAGATTGAACTTGCAATTGCTGCTTCAATTGCTACTGATAAAAAAATGATTGAATATTTTAAAAGAGGCGAAGATATTCACAAGCTTACGGCTTCGGAAATTTTTGGGGTGGCAAAAGAAAAAGTTTCTGGAGAGATGAGAGAACTTGCCAAGACCTTGAATTATGCCATTTTTTATGGAATGGGGAAAAGAAGTTTCAGTCAAAGAGCAGGAATCTCTCCAAAAACCGCAGAGGAATTCATAAAGAAATATTTTGATAGTTTCAGAGAACTTTCTAAATATGTTAGTGATTCGGTGGAAAAAGCTAAAGAAAAAGGATTTGCTGAGACACTTTTTGGTAGAAAAAGATTTTTACCAGAGATTAATTCAATTGACCCAAGGTTGAAAGCCCAAGCTGAAAGAATAGCGGTTAATATGGGAATTCAAGGGTCAGCAGCAGATATTGTTAAGATGGCAATGATTGAGATTGAGGAGCAAGGTGTTTTAAATGATGATTGTAAAATGATTTTACAGATTCACGATGAGTTGCTCTTTGAGATAAGAAAAAGTAAAATTAAAGAAGTAGCTCCAAAAATTAAAGAAATTATGGAGAACATTGTTAAATTTGAAGTTCCCCTAAAAGTAGATATGAAGGTGGGTGATAATTGGGCCGAGATGAGGGTTATAACAGAATAAAATTTCATCAAAAAGTCGAGGAATAAATAAAATTAAATTATGTCCAAAAAATCTTCCATTATTTTGTTAGTTTTAATCGTAGCAGCAGTAGTTTTAGGAATACTCTGGTGGCAAGGGAAAGAGCTAAGAGTTAAGCCCCAAGAAGTTAAAATCGGAATGCTCGGTCCCTTAACTGGGGGAGCTAGTAAAT
>JAHCRD010000021.1 GCA_020148085.1 Patescibacteria group bacterium
TTGGGGATTTAAAGGAGCCCAACTCCTTGAGATATCAGCATCACAAACTACACAATAAATCTCTCCGGGATAGTCATGAATTTCAGCCATAAAAGCAGGAATAAAGAAAGTTGTAATTAAAGGGAGATGTTTCTTTTTTAGTTTTTTAATCAAGTCCTTACCCCAGCCTTTTTTAATTAGAGAACAAATTCGTTTTAAAGAAAAATTTGGTTCAGAAAGGTCTCTTTGGGGATAGAAAGGATGAATTTTCTGAAACTTATCATAAGCGGAAAAAACAAGCTCGCCAATGAGGGGAATTCTTTTAAATCTTGAGATGAATTCATAAAATCTTCTTGACCTTTCCCAAATTTTTCTGTCTTTTTCTGAAATTCCCTGATAACTGTTGGCATTGATAATTTTTCTTCCAGGAGCCAAGTGCTTTAAAGGAAAAGCCGTCCTCTGGTGCCCATAACCCATATTGACATCCACCACCCACGCCCTCTGATTCCTATTATTTGTAGTCTTCTCGTTTTCATTAACCATTTACTCATTATAGCTCATCAATATCTATTTTCTATAACCCGTCTTAACATTGACATATTTATTTAATTATAGTATAATTAAAAATCGGTTAATCCTCTAAATAGTTTTAGAGGAAATAGTGTAGGAGGTGTTTCTTTGAAAATTGTATATGGGTTGAAAAAATCTTAATGAAAAGTGTGGAATTAGAAGTAAAAGGAGGATGAAAATGTTGAGGATTTTCTCATTACCCAGGCGGGTTGAAGAATTATCCAAGGGACTCGAAGAGCTAGCTGATAAAGTTAAAAGGATTAAGAAGAGGGATGAAAATAAAATCGAGGGATTAGAAAAACAGTTTAGAGAGATGCAAACTCAAATGAATAAGTTTGCAGCAAGAATCCAAGTTCTTGAAAGAAATAAGAAAAAATAAAAGGAGGAGTTTACCAAAAGTTAGGAGGAGGAAATGAAGGTAAAGATTCTCCGCGGATTTGGGTGTGAGACCACAGAAGAAAAACAAGCAGAGTTTCTGAGAGAGTTTAAAGATACATTACGTGGTTTCGGGCTCCCGGTTTCTGAGATAAGTAGCGAGAAGAAAACAGGTGGACCTATATCACTGGAAGTACCTGACCACTTAGAACTTAATGAGATTACGAGGTCCCTTGCTTCTTTCGCTGAGGTATTGGCAAGACAAGAACGGAGAGATGTATACTTCGGTATCTATGTGCCCCAATATGATTTCCAGGTTACTGTTGCGGGCGCTGCCTAGTTTAAAGCTGGGGTGGTAAAGATTTCTTGAACTGTCACACCCCAGCTGATTTTATTTATTAAATTTATTCATTGCCTTCTCTATACCTTCGGTGAGAGCGGTTTTCAAGGCATCACAGGTTGTTTTAATAATTTTCTTGACGATTTTCTCTTCGGTTTTGAAGAATTTTTGGAGGACAAATTTTTCAGGGTTTTTTGGTTTGCCTTTTTTGGGTTGAATGCCTATCCTGAAACGAACAAAATTCTTGGTCCTTAACTCTTTAATTATTGATTCCACCCCTTTATGACCTGCTGAACCCCGTCCTTTTGAAATACGAATTTTCCCCAAAGACAAGTCGATATCGTCATGAATAACTATTAGGTTTGTAGTTTTTAGTGGGTAGTGGGTAGTTAAAGCTTTTACCACTTGGCCTGATTTGTTCATAAAGGTTTGGGGTTTTACTAAGAGAATCTTTTTTCTTCCAATTTTCCCTTCCGAAATCAAAGAGTTGAGTTTTTGAGAAAACTTTAAAAAAGGAAAACTGTTTTCCTTTTGGAATTCATCTAAAACCCGGGAACCAATATTGTGCCGAGTTTTTTTATATTTTTTGCCAGGATTACCTAATCCTACAATGAGAATCATAGATTTTTTCATTATATCACTACTTGATAAATTTAAAAATTTAAGTATAATTAAAACATAGTTTAAAAAATAATATGAAAAATACATTATTATTTTTTTGGGAGGTAGCAAAAATTGTAATTTTGGCTTTGCTAATAGTTATTCCTATCAGGTATTTTGTTTTTCAGCCTTTTATTGTTAAAGGACTTTCAATGACTCCTGCTTTTCACGACGGCGATTATTTAATCATTGACGAATTCAGTTATCATTTCCGAGAACCTGAAAGGGGAGAGGTAATTGTTTTCAAATATCCTCAAGATCCCTCTCAAAGATTTATTAAAAGAATCATTGGTTTGCCTGAAGAGCAAGTTAAAATGGAGGGAGGCAGAATAACAATTATTAATAAATTCGGGGAGGAAGAAATTTTGAATGAATCAGATTATCTTTCTTTAAGCCAAGTCAGTCTTTTTGATACCAAACAAATGAAATTGGGAGAAAACGAATATTTTATTTTGGGAGATAACAGAGCTCATTCTTTTGATTCCAGAAGATGGGGACCGCTGAAAAGGGAATATATCGTTGGAAAGGTCCTTTTGAGAGCCTGGCCCCCAAAAGCTATGGCTTACATTCCAACTCCAAGTTATTAACATGACAAAGTTTCAAACTCCAACCGGGATGCATGATCTCTTTGAGGAAGACCTCAAGTATTTTCAAAAAATTGAAAAAGTTTGCCAGGAGATGGCTGATTTTTATGGATTTCAAAGAATTGAAACCCCGATTTTGGAAGATACCCGGCTTTTTGAGAAGGGAACCGGAGTTACCACTGATATTGTTCAAAAGCAGATGTTTAGCTTCCGGACCCGAGGTGGAGACCAGTTAACTTTAAGACCGGAAGGAACACCAGGGATTGTCCGAGCCTACATCCAACAGGGAATGCAAAGTTTACCAAAACCAGTCAAGCTTTGGCATTTTGGCCCTTTTTTTAGATACGAGCGACCCCAGGCTGGAAGATTTCGTCAGTTTTACCAGTTTGGTTTTGAAAGTTTGGGAGTAGGGGCAGCAGTAATTGATGCTCAAATTATTCAAATTTTTTACAATATCTTAAAAACTCTTGGACTTCGCAATTTAATTATTGAAATGAACTCTATTGGTGATTCCCAGTGCCGGCCCTATTTTAAAAAAACCTTGGTGAGTTATTTAAGATCTCACCGAACTTCTTTGTGCTCTGATTGCAAGAGAAGATTGAGAGAAAACCCCTTAAGGGTCTTAGATTGCAAACAGGAGAAATGCCAGAGAGTTGCCAGAGCCAGCCCCCAGACTCTTGATCACCTTTGCAAAGAATGCCATGACCATTTTAAAAATGTTTTGGAGTTTTTGGAGGAATTGGAATTGCCCTATAGTTTAAACCCTTGTCTTGTTCGGGGCTTGGATTATTATACTAAAACTGTTTTTGAAATTTTTGAGGACTCCGAGGAGGGAAGGGCTCAGGGAGCATTGCCAGCCGGTGGTAGATACGATGATTTGGTAAAAATGTTAGGTGGCAAAGAAACCCCAGCTTGTGGAGGATCTTGTGGAGTAGAAAGGGTAGTGAATTTAATGAGGTCAAAAACCAAAAGGGTTAGCAAAATTCCTGAGGCAAAAATCTTCTTAGCTCAGGTAGGCCAACTTCCTAAAAGAAAGGCTCTGAAGCTTCTTGAAGAATTTAGAAAAGCTAAAATTAAGATGGTTGCCGCTTTCGATAAAGATTCTCTTTCTTCTCAGTTAAAATTAGCTGATAAATTGAACATGAATTATACTTTAATCTTAGGACAAAAAGAGGCCCTGGAAGGGAAAATAATTATTCGGGAGATGGCAAGCGGCAAGCAAAAGATTGTCTCATTAAAAAAAATTGTCAGAGAGATGAAGAAAAAAATAAGAACCTCTCGCTTCGCTCGAGAACCTTGATTTCGGCAAGGTAAAACAAATAAATTCCGAAAATAAAATGAAAAATTGCTTGTTCTGTAAAATTGCAAAAAAGGAAGCACCCTCTTGCATAGTTTATGAAGATGAAGAAGTTATCGGGATAAAAAGCATTAATCCCGAGGCTCCGGTACATTTACTTTTTATAGTCAAAGAGCACCTTGAATGGAAAGATGGGTTTTCAGCGGAAGATTTGTCTTTGTTAGGTCAACTTATTTCTGTTGCTAAAAAAGTTGCTCAAAACCAAAAAATTGCCCGAGCCTACAAACTTATTTTTAACGTGGGAAAGACTGCCCATTTTTCTCACCTTCATTTACATCTCTTAGGAGGTTGGAAAAAAACATTCCCACACACAACGTATAATTTTTCCGTTCAGTCATTTTGCATTTTGAACTTTTCATTTTGCATTTGACTGAGCGAAGCGAAGGAACATGCCATTAAGAGCTAATCGACAAGTTAGGGAATCTCCCCAAAGTTTAATTCGCCGCTTCTCGCAAAAAATTAAGAAAAGCGGAATTTTGCTTGAGGCCAGAAAAAAGCAATTCAAAGAAAGAGAAAAAAGTTCTCAATTAAAGAAAAAATCAGCTTTGAGAAGAGAAAAAAAGCGGAGAGAATATGAAAAACTAAAAAAAATGGGTAAAATATGATAGAAATCAACAATTTAACTGAAAATAAAATTGATGAAGATTTTATAAAAAAAATTGCTGATAAAGTTTTAAAAGGGGAGAAAAAAGAAGGGAATATTTCAGTTGCTATTGTTGGTTCGGGGAGAATGAGAAAACTGAACAAAAAATACAGAAAGAAAAATAGAGTGACTGATGTGCTCGCCTTCGGTGAGGGTTTGGGAGAAATAGTTATTTGTCTCCCAGTACTAAAGAAAAACGCTAAAAGATTTAATTCAAGTTTTGAAAAAGAATTGGCTCGGGTTTTCATTCATGGAATTTTACATCTTCTGGGATATAATCATGAGAAGTCAGAGGAGGAAGGGAAGAAGATGAGAGAGAAAGAAGAACACTATCTTAAAAAAATTTAACTATGGCAAAATCCATTATCCTTAATGCTTTAGATATAGGAACAGGTTCGATTAAAGTATTAGTTGGCCAAAAAGATTTAGGTACTCAAGACATTACCATTTTGGGTCAAACTCAAGCTCTCTCCTTTGGGGTAAGAAAAGGAGAAATTTCTAATCCTCAAGAGGTAAGCCAAGGTATTGTAGCAGCAAAGGAGCATCTTCAAAAGTCGGGGGCTGCGAAAATTAAAAAAGTTCTGGTAAATATCGCAGGTTCTCATCTTTATTCTCTTCAAAGTCAGGGTTTAGTTTCGGTTTCCCGAGCTGACCAGAAAATCTCAAAAGAAGATATTCAGAGAGTCCTTCAAGCTTCAAGAGCTCTTAACTTGCCTTCAAACAAAGAAGTTTTAAATGTCTTTGCCAAAGAATTTGTGGTGGATGGAGAGGGAGGAATAGAAGATCCTTTAGGATTGGAGGGGATAAGACTTGAAGCTAAGGTTCTTTTGGTCTGTGCTTTCTCTCCGGTTTTGGAGAATTTGGGCTCAGCCGTTACAGAAGCCGATCTTGAAATTGAAGAAGTAATTCCTTCTCCTTTGGCATCTGCCCGAGCTTGTTTGACTCCTCAACAAAAAGAGTTGGGAGTGGGCTTGGTTGATATCGGAGCAGGGAATACCGGAGTTTCTTTTTTTGAAACTGGTAAGCTGATAGATTTCGCCATTTTCCCATTGGGTTCTGCAAATATTACCAATGATATTGCTATCGGGCTTCGGACAGAAATTGTAACGGCTGAACGAATAAAAAAAGAATTTGGAACCTTAAGCTTCAAAAAGAGAAAAAAGAAAGGAAGTAAAATAGAAATTCCAGAGAAATCTTTGTCCTTTTCTCCAAAATTTTTAAAAGATATCATTGAAGCTCGAGTTTCAGAAATATTTTCTGAAGTTCAAAAAGAGTTAAAGAAAATCTCAAAACAAAATCTTTTGCCAGGGGGTATTGTTTTAACTGGTGGGGGTTCTTTCTTGCCAGGAATAGTAGAATTTGCTAAACATAAATTGAAACTTCCCTGTCGCCTAGGCCCTCCTAGAAACGTTCCTGGGATTGAAGATTTAGCTTTCTCAACTTGCTGTGGACTTTTGCTCTCTGGTTTCGATTCCAGAGAACGAGGAAGAGAGAGGGTTTTTGAAGAAGGAATGGGAGCAAAATTGAGAAAACTATTTAAGATGTTTTTACCATGAACATTCCGAAGATAAAAGTCATTGGGATTGGGGGAGCAGGATGTAATACCATATCTAGGATGGCGGACTCCGAATTAAAAGGAGTTGATTTGATTGCTGTAAATACTGATGCTCAAGCTCTCAAACAAAGTAAGGGCAAATATCAGAAAATTTTAATTGGCCAAACCACTACCGGAGGTTTGGGCACGGGAATGGATTATCGATTAGGAGAAAAGGCAGCCCAAGAAAGTAAAGAAAAAATAAAAGAAGTTTTGACTGGGGTAAAGATGGTATTTTTAACCTGCGGGCTTGGTGGCGGAACTGGTTCAAGTGGCATTCCAATTTTGGCAGAGATAGCAAAAAATTTAGGAGCTTTAACTATAGCTATAGTAACTTCACCATTTTCTTTTGAAGGTAGCTTTCGTCAAAAAGTGGCAAATTGGGGACTCCTCAGGCTTGAGAACAAAGTAGATTCTCTTCTTTGCATCCCCAATGACAGGATTCTTAAAGTAATTGGCAGAACCACCTCGGTCAGAGATGCTTTTTTGAGATGTGATGAAGTTTTGAGCCAGGCGGTCAAAGGAATTTCTGATTTGATTTCCTCACCTGGAATTATTAGTGTGGACTTTGCTGATATGGAAGAGATATTAAAAGATTCAGGCCGCGCTCTGTTTGGAGTAGGTCAGGCAAAAGGAGAAAATAGAGCAATTGCAGCAGCAAGTTCAGCTCTGCAATCTCCATTACTTGATTTTTCAGTTAAAAGGGCTGGGGGAATTTTATTTAATATTAGTGGAGAAGATTTAACTTTGTTTGAGGTAAACTCGGTAGCCAATTTTATAAAAAAGATTTCTTGGCAAAAAACAAAAATAATTTTTGGGGTTTCCGAAGATAAAACTTTAGATAAGGGAGAAATAAAAGTTAGGTTAATCGCTACCGGAATAGAATAAATGGTAAAAACCCTGGGCATATTAGATATATTCGCGGTAATTGTTTTATTGTCAGTTTCTTTTGACGTTGACACCCCTAAGGGGCTTGTAATTATCACTGCTGCTTTACTCTGTTTGAAGGGCTCTATTTTTATCTTTGACATTGCAAGCATTTTTGACATTGGAGTTGGCATATTGCTTTTTTTAAGTTTGTTTATGACCCTACCACTTTTGCTTCTGCTTATTGTAGCAGCCGTTTTAGGATTTAAAGGAATTCTGAGCTTAGCCCTTTAGCCATGACACTCTCTAAAATCTTTCTCTATTTTTTACTCTCTTTTATTGGAGGGGTTTTTGTTTCCTCTTTTTTAAATGTTCCAAAACTCATAATTTACGAGCTTTTCGGGTTAGGAATTTTCTACAGCATTTTATTCTTTAAACAAAAAGCGATAATCGTTTTTGGAATTTACTTGATAATTCTGGCATCTGGTATTTTAAGAACCGAAACTGCGAAACCTGCAGGGGTCGGACCCCTGCAATTTTCTTCAGATGAAGCTCCCCAGAAACTTTCAACTTTCAAACAAAAGTTAAGAGAGGTTATTTATCAAAATTTATCACCACCTCAATCTTCAATTTTGGCAGCTATTATTTTGGGAGATAAACAAAAAATCAGCCCTGAATGGAAAGAAAAATTAAACATTGCTGGCGTTCGCCATATCACTGCTATTTCTGGAATGCACATTGTTATTTTGTCTGGGATTTTAATTTGGCTGGGAATAATTTTAGGACTTTATCGAGGCCAGGCGTTTTATTTTGCTATAATTTTACTCTGGCTTTTCATTTTGATGGTAGGATTTCAACCCTCAGCCATAAGAGCTGGAATTATGGGCTCAGCTTTTTTGTTCTGTCAGAAAATTGGCAGGCAAAAAGCAGCTTTTAATGCTTTAGTTCTGGCTGCTGTAATTATGTTACTTTTTAATCCTTTGCTTTTGAGATATAGTGTTGGCTTTCAACTTTCCTTTTTAGCAACTCTGGGAATTATTTATTTAATGCCTTTTTTTCAGAGATTGTTAAAGAAAACAAGATTTCTTAAATTCTTTCGTTTGTCAAATCTCCTCGCTATGACCTTTTCGGCTCTAATTTTCACTTTGCCAATTTTGATTTATAATTTTGGTTATGTTTCGGTAGTCACCCCAATTACCAATATTTTAATTGTCCCCCTTTTACCTTATATTATGGGGATGGGATTATTTTTTGTTTTACTGGGAGCAATCTCACAGCCCATAGGTTGGGTTTTGTCTTTACCGGTTTGGCTGTTAACCAGTTATTTAACCAAAATAGTTGATTTCTTTTCTCAAATCCCTTG